>NZ_JBWLUZ010000020.1:0-96379 GCF_057784325.1 Mesorhizobium sp. CNPSo 4689 | reverse complement strand
TGGACTTCGGTCCGGCGCCCTATCGGACCATGGCCCATCGGGGGAACGAACCCATTGTGGCCTCGTTGTGCACCAGTGAAGTCGGCATGAGGAGCAAGGAAATGGACGATCGAGATAACAGCGTTATGGAGGCTGGATGGCTTCTTGCTGTCCCCGCTTCGCTTGCCCTTACCGTCCTTTTGGCTGGCCTCTTGCTGACGTAACCAGCCCAAGTTTTGGCTCACAGCCCAACACAGGAGAAAACTATGAGAATGCATCTTACCGCAGCTGCTGCAGGGTTTTTGCTGGTTGCCGGCATTGGTGCGGCCGCAGCCGACACTGTGGTCATCCAACCGGAACAGGAAACGGTCATTAGGGAATATGTGAAGAAACAGCCTCTGGCGTCAGTGAAGCTTCCTGGTGTGGAGCTCAACATCGGAACGGCTCTCCCCGATACGGTCGAGCTTCATGAAGTTCCCAATGTGAAATACCGGTACACTGTGATCGACAACCGCACAGTCGTCGTGGATCCGGACACCCGTACGGTCATCAAAGTCTACGACTGAACCAAGAGCTTCGGCTGAAGGCCCGCCGCACCGAAATGGGTGGCGGGCTTTCAAACAAAAGCAGGGACGTCGCAAATGAAAAAGGGCTACCAAAAGCCCACGCTTGTGAAGCGCGAGAAGCTCGGCGACTTGACGGTCAGATTGCTATTTCGGGCCGAAACTATGTCAGTGATTCTGAAATCGAGATGGCCCCTGTCGCGTCATCCATCTCATTGCCTGCCTTATATGACCCCTGGAATTTGCCCTTCAAGCACTGAACCGACTGAATTGCCGATAGCTGCTTCCAGCGGCCCAGCGGCCGGGGCTGCTGGGGGCGGGGTTCGGCCGCCGGGCCTAACCGGAAAACGGAGAGATGGTTCGCCTGCTGGCGAGGTATAGGCCGGCTCGCGCCGCTGCTCCCGGCAGCGGGCCGCTTCTTTCGGGCACGAGGCTGACATCAGCGACAAGTCGTCTGCGACTTTTTCTTTGTCGCCAATCTTGTCCGGTCTGGACGGTATGTGACGCAACGCTAATCTAATGCCAATGGCACGTTTTCTGTTGAGCCTCGTTTCGATTTTATTTTGCAGCACGCTTCTCCAAGCGCAAGCGTGGCAGCCTTTCGGCGTCAGGCAGTTTGGCTTTATATTCAATGTTCCCCCTGGCTTTGTCCTGACGCAGCGTTCGGACCAGGGCGCGGAATTTCGGGGCGAAAACGATGCCCTTCTTACCGTGTGGGGCACAAGGCTCGGCAAGCACAGTTTTCGCGCCGAGATCGAGCACCGCATGGTCGAGGATGAAAAGGACGGCTGGAAGCTGACCTATAGGCGCGTCATGCCTAGATGGGCCAGCTTCTCGGGTATCAAGGACGAACAGATCCGATATGTCCGCGCCATTGCGGTCTGCAACGACCGTGCCGCACTCTTTACCATCAATTACAGCAGCGACGAAAAAATCCAGTACGACCCGGTTGTGGTGCGTATGGTGCGATCCCTGAGGGCGGAAGGCTGCTGAAACCGTAAACAGCCCATCCATCTGGAACCCGGAGCGCAAGGTCATGGCGCTTTCCGCGGTCGCTTCGAAGCCACAGATCCACCACCTACGGACGCGATCTGCCAAGAACTCATATTGCGCCAGCGATTCAAAACTACGGCTTCAACGCGGCTTAGTGGTGTTGTACTCCCGGTTTGCCGCGTAATCGATAGTGAAGGTTCCCCCAGCAACGCGAACGCCCTGCTTCACGTTGAAAATAGTAACCGTTGTGGTCAGTCCTTTCTCGTCGGTAAGGCTCCATTTGCGTAAATCGAGCGTTTTCCTGTCGAACATCATAGAAATATTTGAATTGCCGAAGGCTGACTTGTCAGCTAGCTTAATAATTACGAGATCGCCTTGTTCTCTGATGCTTTTGAGGCGGCTGCCAGAGAAGTCGACCTTATTGTCGAGTAGCACCTTGAGCGGTGTCTTCGAGAGCGAATAAAGCCGCGATGTCTTAAGCTTCTTGTTATGAACGACCAGCGATTTGCCATCGGCAATTACGCTGAGCCCTGATTGGCCGGCATAGTTGAATCTGATCTTTCCCGGGCGTTGTAGAAAAAACCTGCCGCTAGACTTTTCCGCCTTCGGGCCGGACTGAACGAAGTCCCCGGACATGGATTTTACCGATGAGAAGTGATCGGCAATCGTCTGCGCTTCCATAGGTGCGGCCGAAAGCGAGGGCGAAAGTTCGACACTTGTCGCGACAGCGCTGACGAGGACCAGCCAAAAACCAAGCAGTCTTTTCGCCCTAGAGACCATACAATTATCCTTGCCTTGGGAAGACGTGTGATCTGCAAGAGATCACGCGTCGAAATCAATAGCCGTCCGGGCACCGTGCAATGTAAACGCGGCCATGACGATCGCGATACCTGCATTGGCCGGCCTCGCTGGCGTGCCCGATCACCGCACTGGCTATGCGCCGACTGCACCGCCAACAACAGCCCCTTGCACCGGATCGCCGGCCACTGCAGCTCCTATTGCTGGCCTTGTTCGGTGCGAGAGCATGCCCCGAGCGGGATGAGCAAGCTCAATATGAGAAGTGTTCTTTCATTAGTTCTCTCCTGAGGCCGTTATTAGCCGGAGAATAAATGCGCCACTGAGTTTTTCGATCCGATGATGCCAACTGCCATTCCGGGGGGCTGCCGAAGCGATTGGCTACTGAACCCTCGTCAATCCGAGGGTTCAGCTTGAGTGAGGTAACAGAAGTTCGCTGCTCAGCGTTTAATTAGTCGGGCCACTGCAATCAAAATACACGCGCCAATGAAGCCGGCGACCAGATAGCCGAGCCAGCCAGCCAACGATATGCCAAGCAGCCCAAGGAGGAGGTTGGCAACAATGGCGCCCACAATCCCCAATACGATGTTCATGAGCAGGCCCATGTTGCTTTTCATAAACATCTCGGCGAGCCATCCGGCGATACCGCCGATGATGATGGCAGCGATCCAACCGACGCCAGGATTCTCCATATTTTCCCCTTTGCTCGAACCGCAATTGGTTCGGCGGAGGAACGTTTCATAAGCCAACTAGGTTCCGCAGCAAGGTGCCGTCCGTCCTTGAAAAAACGCGCTATTGCGGCTGATCAATCGAAGGGATGTTGCCGGAGGCGTTTTGTAGGCGACAGAAACTCCGCTGTCGCGTGGGGTTGCTGTGCCAAAACTTGTTCGGGCCATCCAGCCGAAACACAACATTCCTCTGGAACTTCGGATCATACGGCCCGTTGTGACGTGGCAAAGATGCCGCGTTCAGCCACCCTTGCAATGGTTAAGCCGAACGCGGCGTGCATCAACGTAACGCACAAGGAAACGTATCATGATCCGCAAACTTTTGGCTACCACAGCAATGGCTACGCTTCTGACGTCTGGACTGTGGGTCACCGGCGCCATAGCCGAAGACGCTACCAAACCTGCCAGCGCTACTCAGACTGCAGCGCCGGCGTCCGTGGCTGACGGCAGCCTCGTCACCAAGATCATCGGTGCTGACGTCTATGACAGCGCCGCAGACAATGCCCAGAAGATCGGCGATGTAAAAGACATCGTGCTCTCCAAAGATGGCAACGCCAAGTATATCATCATCGGCGTAGGCGGGTTTTTGGGTATAGGCGAAAAGAACGTCGCCTATGATTTCAGCAAGGCCGAATGGGTCGAGAAGAAGGGTGACCGCTGGTTGGTCGCAAAGACCACCAAGGGAGACCTTGAGGCGCAGGCCGATTTTGACTTGAAGGCCTACGACACCGCATCGGCAACGAACACCAACGATGTCGCCGCTACCGCTGCAAACAACGAACCGGCGGCAGCCACTACCGACCAGACGGCCACCGCCGCCATCGACAAGTCTTCCCTGACCGAGATGCCGATGGACAAAATCAGCACCAAGGATTTCATCGGCACCACCGTCTACGGTGCAGATGATGCAAAAGTCGGAGAGATTGGAGACGTGGTCCTAGGCGACGACAAGAAGGTGGATGCCGTAGTCGTTGACGTCGGCGGGTTCCTCGGCATGGGCGAAAAAGAGGTGGCCGTAGGTTTGGAGAAATTGAAGTTCCTGTCCGACAAGGACGGAAACCGGTATCTCTACACCAATTTTACCAAAGCCCAGCTTGAAGCGCAGACTGCTTATGACAAGGGCACGTACGCCCAGAATCGCGACAAACAGCGGATCGTTATTGGTCAGTAACTCGAATAGCCCGCGCTGGCGGCACTGTGGGCCGGCGCGGGTCACACTCCTATGTTTTTCGATGAGCGATCTTTCGTGAGCAAGAGAGCGGCTGGCAAACATCATGGTTGGTAAACCAGCATCAGACGAGAGGGCGAGGTTTCGTCTAGGACGGGCGACTCGCGTGGCGGTGCCGCGGCACGAGTTAGACTTCATCTGCAAGGTCGGTCGCATAGAGAGGCGGTCTTTTCGGAACTGGTGTCTCGGCAGAAGCGCTAGTCGTTCACTCGGTTTGCGTTTCCCCGCCGCCCCCCGCCCAGCATTGAGCGCTTGAGCCTGTGCCATCGCTGGCAGCGGGCTTTCTGTGGCCAGCGCCGGAACATTAATGGCGGCTAATGTTCTCTCATCCGCAACAGACACATCGCCCTCCGGTGGCTGTTGAAGATCGGGCCTCCGATCGGCCCGCGTTCTCCGCAAGGGCCCGGGCTTTCTGCACCCTCGGCAACCAAAGCCCATCCGCCTCGTTATTTTTACCAGGATGGCTCCTGGCTACTCCAGACCAATGCGCCCGCTGGCTCGCGCCGGCGGGCTTTTTTCGTTTCAGGTTAGGGTCTGTTGAGATTCATCTCGAATGAATCACCGAGGAATAGGTTCGGGCTTCACCAGATTACCGACCGGTCGATCTCGCCGATGCGCGCCCGGCCGGTTAGCGCCATCGCCGCCGCGAAGTCCCGGTGAAGCAGGCTGACACAATGGGCTACGCCCTCAGCGCCAGCCGTCGCCAGTGCGTAGACATAGGGGCGGCCAATCATGACTGCGCTTGCCCCCAGGGAAATCGCTTTCCGCCGTCGAGGATGATGGGAATCCGCCCGGCCACCCGCTCCGCGATGGCAGGCAGGGCGTCGATGGTCGCCGGCAGGGTGTCGAGGTTACGCGAACCGTGGTTCGAGACGACGATGGCATCGGCACCGGTTCCGATCGCCTGCTCGGCGTCGTCAGGATCGAGTATGCCCTTCAGGATAAGTGGCAGGGTTGTCAGCGAACGCAGCCAGGCAATATCCGCCCAGATGCGGAAAAGCAGGGGATTGAAGGCGCAGAAATCGTGGAAGAGACCGGCACGGGTAGCGTCTATGAAGCGATCCTCGACGCCGTAGTTCACCACCACGGCCGGGCCTAATGAGCACACGCGCCGTCAACTTCCTGCACAAATGGATTTCCAACAATGTCCCCGAGACCGTCGCCGCCGACATCATCTCAGTCGCTGAATTGAGCCAGAAGCTATTTGCCGACGCCAAGGCGATCGGCATCGGCAGCGTCGAGATCGAGGAAGAGTTTGGAAGCGTCTACGAGGTGATCCTTGACGCGATCGTTCATCAAGAGGCCGGCTTGTTGGGCTAAGGTCTGCAGTGGCCAAATCCAATCGTTATGCAGCCCATCCGCTGCCTGGATAAACCGATCTCAAATTGGATGAGATCTGTAAGAGCGTACAGGAGCAACGCACCCATGCCCGCCGGACCTAACAGGCCCACCGACGTCCGCCCGCTTGGGTACGGGTTTTACCAATCATGGCGCAGCCACGTTCGGTATATCTTTTTTAATTGAAAGCCGATTGGCGGCGGTCATAAAAATTGACGTTTACCATTGCGTCTAAAGGGAGTGCTGCGATGGATGATGACGTGACGCTAAACGGCAAAATTTGCCCCTGTGTTGAAGTGGTCGAAGCCTGCGGCGAATGGTTCGTCCGGGTGGTCGAGGAAGACCAAGAATTATCCCGATCATTCGAGATTGAATCCTTCGCCTTGGCCTATGCTGAAGGCCAGCGACGGCGATTAGGGCTTGACGATTTCACGCGACTGTAAAGGGGGTGAGGTGGCCGGTGCAGGTTGGGGTAATTGAGGTTGGGGTAATTGGGGTTACCTGCACCGGCCATTTGCGGTTAGCGGCAAACACCCTCGAGTGCGTGGGAACAAAAATTCGCGTCCTTCGTTGAAAATGCTGGCCGTATGCCCTTGTGCCCCACCCCTTTCCGGCCCTGATAGGCCCGCTGCTGTCCCTCGGCAGCGGGCAATTTCGCCGGAACCAAACCACTGCGGCCCCGTTGTCAGTCCGACCGGAGGTTCCCCCCTTTAGCTCACCGGTTGACTGACTACTCCACCACCCCGTGGATAATTAAGGCCCGTTGCTCCCCGCAGCGGGCCTTCCTTTTTGCACCATGTGGTCGCTAGAAGCGCGAGATTGCCTGGCGGCTATACGCCTTCGACGATAACGGAATCGTAATTCGGGGCCGAAGAGCCGCGCGTATGCCGCAAGGCTAAGTACCCGCTGCCGCCGCGCGTGCCGCTTCGATGCTCTCGAACTCAATGACTACGATGCGGTTATGGAGCGTGCCTTCGATGGCTTCAGTCCGGCCGCCGTTCACCAGCAACGTGCCGCCGGCCTCCTGCCTAACTTTCACTGCCGCGTTCTAGTATTCTTCGAAACCGTCTGGATCGGTGACGTTGATACTCGCGACGATGTATGCCTTGGGCATTGCTCGCTCCCCGCCCGCGTGATTTTGGGCGAATTGTAGCATGGGCAGCACCAGCTACAACTAGGCGACGCGCAAGTCGCACGCAGGCCCATGGTGACGTCCCGCTGCCTTTAGCGCCAGACCGCGCCGGCGAGCATCGAGGCGGTTATCGCGGCGATGTAGGGTGGATGGCTGACGATCATCCCGACTGGAGCGGCTTGCCTGCTGACCAATACGCCGCTCGATCCGCGGGTTGTCGCCTAGACCTCCAGACGAAAAAAACCCGCTGCCGAGGGGAGGAGTGGCAGCGGGTTTGATTTCAAGCTCTGCCGCGGCCCGGGGGAGGATGCGTGGCTAGCTTGGCATCGGCCATGCCGTGGGGGAGGAGTAGATGGCCGATCGCTAACAAAGTACCGGCGGCAATGCGGCGCCGCAATTTGCACGAGGGTATTACTGCCCTAAGCGAAGGTGGCATATACAAGGCCCGTTCCGGCGTGGTTTTTCTTGTTGCCTAAAGCGGGGAGAAAAAGAGGGGAAGGCGGTCTGCGCGTTTTGTAAAATCTAACGAAAACAATGCGCTAGACAAGAAAGATGGCTCCCCGGGCCGGATTCGAACCAGCGACCAACCGGTTAACAGCCGGTTGCTCTACCACTGAGCTACCGGGGAACAGCGCTCTCATGTGAGTGGCGCAGCCTATAGCAAACCCGTTTCGCCTTTGCAAAGAAGCATTTCGTATTTTTTCCGGGCTTTTTTGCATGACGATTTCTGGCAATCGCCGGCGGGGGCCCTCATATGAGCGGTTCTGCTCACTGCCGTGGAGCGAAAAGGCGGTTGCGGCATTTACCGGCGGGTGTCTTTAATGATTGGAACTGGGTCTGGCTTCGACATGACTGCAGCAGGCGAACACGCACCGGCGCGGAAAATCACGGTCTTTGGCCGCGAATTCACCATGCCGCGCTCGCGCGCTCTCAGAATCGCCATCGGCGTCGTCCTGATCCTGGGCGGCATCCTCGGCTTCCTGCCTATCCTGGGCTTCTGGATGATTCCGATCGGATTGCTGGTGCTTTCCTATGAATTTGCGCTGGTGCGCCGCCACCGGCGCCGGCTTGTCGTGTGGTGGGAGCGCCGGCGCCGGCCGGATTGACCTGGCCGGCGGACCTTTCCAGATCAGCAGAAGGCGTATCGAGCCTCGACGAGGAAAGCGTCGGGAATGATGTGCGAGCGCTTGACGACTTTCTGCCGCCAACATATTGAGTCCGCTCGGAACGCCGGGAGCAACGAGGCCTCGTGGCGGAGTGGTTACGCAGAGGACTGCAAATCCTTGCACCCCGGTTCGATTCCGGGCGAGGCCTCCAGTTGCCTGGGCTCCCTTGGGAGCAGGGGTTCCGGTCGAATGAGCCGCAATCCTGGCGCGGCAAGCGCATTGGTTTTGGGCGCATTGGTTTGGGCGGATTGGTTGGAACATGAGCGCTGATTTCTCCGAACGACGCGTGAAGATGGTCGACGGCCAGATCCGCACCACGGACGTGACCAGCGCGCCGCTGCTCGATGCCATGCTTTCCGTGCCGCGCGAGGCCTTTGTCGGCGCGGACCAGCGCGATCTCGCCTATATCGACGGGGACATCCGCATTTCCGACGGCGCCAATGGCGGCGCGCGCTACCTGATGGAGCCTTCACCGCTCGCCAAGCTGCTGCAGTTGGCTGAGATCGGCGTTGGCGAATCGGTGCTCGATGTCGGCTGCGGCACCGGTTATTCGGCGGCGCTCCTGTCGCGGCTGGCACGCTCCGTGGTTGCGCTGGAAAGTGATCCGGCGCTGGCGGAAACCGCCAGATCGACGCTCTCGGCGCTGGGCTGCGACAACGTGACGGTAGTCACTGGGCCGCTGCCGCAAGGTCACGCCGCCAAGGCGCCTTATGACGTCATCTTCATCGGCGGCAGTGTCGAGGACGTGCCGGCCTCGCTGTTTGACCAGCTTTCCGAGGGCGGGCGTCTTGTCGCAGTCGAGGGGCAGGGCAATTCGGGCGTTGCCCGGCTGTTTTTCAAAACCGGGGGGGTTGTAACCGGAAGACGGGCCTTTAATGCGGCAATTAAGCCACTACCCGGATTTGAACGTATTCATGCGTTTGAATTCTGAGCGGTTTTGCCTTGCAGCGAAAGCGATGTCATGATCGCTTGCATTTGAACAATCGTTGCTGATTTGCATAACCGGGTATTTTGGGGGCAGTCGGCGGGGGAACGATAAAAGCGCGGCGCTGGCTGATCCTAGGAGAGGCTGGCGTGGCGCAGTTCCCGTGCAAAACGAATGAGGGATATCACGTGCCGTCCTTACGCAAGAGTGTTCTAGCCGCCATCCTGGTTTCCGCGACCGCGCTTTCGCCGCTGAGTGCTTCCGCCGAAACCATGACTGGCGCGCTTGCCAAGGCTTACCAGAACAATTCGCAGTTGAACTCCGCCCGTGCGGGCGTCCGCGTCACCGACGAGGGCGTGGCCATCGCCAAGTCGGGCTGGCGGCCGACCGTTAACGGTTCGGCTGATATCGACTATTCCAGCAGCCATATCGCCGGCACGAACCGGACCGCGCGCATAACCACCGGCAATTTCGGGGTCCAGATCAACCAGATGCTGTTCGACGGCTTCCAGACCAAGAACAATGTCGCGGCCGCAGAAGCGCAGGTTCGCGCTTCTGTCGAAAGCCTGCGCAACACCGAAGAGAACATCCTGTTCAACGCGGCAAGCGCATACATGGATGTGATCCGCGACCGTCAGGTGGCGGTGCTGACCGAGCAGAACCTGCAGTTCCTGACCGAGCAGGCGCGCGCGGCGCGCTCGCGCTTCGAGGTCGGCGAAGGTACGCGCACCGACGTCGCCCAGGCCGACGCTTCGCGTTCTTCGGCCGTGGCGCAGTTGAGTGCGGCCCGCGCGCAGGCGCTGGCCAGTGCCGCGACCTACCACCAGATCGTCGGCGACGAGCCGGGCAAGCTCAGGGCGGCATCGCCGCTGGGCAGGCTTTTGCCGTCGAGCCTCGACGCGGCGATCACCATCGCATCGGTTGAGCACCCGGCCATCCTTGCTACCCAGCACCTGGTCGACGCGGCGTCGTTTTCGGTGAAATCGCAAGAAGGCGCGCTGTTGCCGCAGCTTTCCGCCAATGCAGGCGTTTCCAGCGCCTATCGCAATACAGTTCCCGGTGTCCTGTCGTCGTCGGATGGTACAACCAATTCGGCCAGCATCGGCGCGACGCTCAGCATACCGATCTATTCGGGCGGCCGCACCTCGGCGCTGGTTCGCCAATCGAAGGAGTCGCTCAGCCAGGCCCGCATCGAAGTCGATGTCAGCCGCGACCAGGTGCGCCAGGCCGTGACATCGGCATGGACGCAGTACACCGCCGCGCAGCAAAGTGTCGCCGCCAACAGGGAGGTGATCGCCGCCGCGCAACTGGCGCTTAACGGCGTCATCGAGGAGCGCAATGTCGGCCAGCGCACCACGCTCGACGTGCTGAATGCGCAGAACGCCGTCATCAGTGCCAAGATCAACCTTGCCAGCTCCGAGCGCGACGTGGTGGTGGCAAGCTACGCCATCCTGTCGGCAATGGGCCGGCTGTCGGTCGAGCGCCTGGCGCTGAATGTGGTGAAGTACAAGCCGGAAGAGCACTACAACGCCGTCAAGGACAAGTGGATCGGCTTGCGCACGCCGGACGGCCGCTAACGGCATCACAACCCGGATTTGAGGAGCGCCGCGTATCCATGGGATGCGCGGCGCTTTTTCATTGTTGAGCCCCTGCTCAGCCCGCGGTCTTTTCAGTTGGGCGCTCGAGCTAATCTGTTGAAATCCAACATCTCCCCAGATTGGGGATTCTCGGATGACGATCCGTCGGCTACCCTGTGGCCATGATTCGAATCCGGCTTTGCCGGAACGGAAATCGAGAATAGGTCACAAGGGCGGCGGATGTGACGATGGCAACGGCAAGCAGCGCTCAGCGCGAACCTTCCATGGAAGAAATACTGGCTTCCATCAGAAGGATCATCGAAGACAGCGACACCGGTCGCAAGCAGCCCGGTGATGCCGGCGAGTTGCGACAGGATCTCCAGCCTGCGCCAGCCGCGCCGCCGGTGCCGGAAGTGGATGCGTTCCGCGCCGAGCTGCGCGCCGAAGCAGACACCAGGAAGCCGGTTTCGCTGGCTGAGGTGCAGGCACAGCTGGCGGCCGAGCCGGTCATAGCCCGCATGGAAACAGCCCGCATGGAAACGAAGGTGCGCCCGGAGGCGGCTCCGCCGGTCACGCCAAAGGCGCCCACGACGCTTGCCGAAGTGAGCGCCAGCATCGCCGCCGAGCCGAGTTCGGCCGAGCCGGCGGCTGCCGCCGAAACCAGCGATGCCATCGTAGCCGACTGGCGGCGCGAAATCGCGGCCGTGGGCGAAACGGCGAAGGCTGCGGGTACGGCCAGACCGGACAAGGTCGAGGCGCGGACGTTTGATGCCGCACCGGAGGTCGAGATCGCCGAAGACGAACTCGCAGATGAACCTTTTTTCGAACCTGCCGCTTCCAGCGGCGGCATGGCCCGCCAGTCCGATGCCGTTGCCGCCCGTCCAGCGATCCTTTCGGAACATGCGGGCCGTCAGGTCGCCGCCGCCTTCGGCGAACTTTCCGATGCCTTTGCCAGCCGCAGCAAGAAGACCTTCGACGAGATGGCCGAGGACATGCTGCGGCCGATGCTGCAGGACTGGCTGGACAACAATCTGCCGACGCTGGTCGAGCGGCTGGTGCGCGAGGAAATCGAGCGCGTAGCGCGCGGCGCGCAATAGCGTTGTAGACCGATCTCCGGATCAAGGCGCCGCCCTCGGGCGGCGCTTTTTTTTCGAGGGTTCTCCGCGATCGAGCGATTGAGACGGTGTATCGAAAAGCCGCGCCGACAACGATGCTGACGATCGCGGGACGCAGTCAGATCATCTTCGCGAGTTGCCTTGAGTTGCTCAGCCACTATCTATTGGTCGTCGCCGTCTGTCAGTTGCCCGCGGTTGACTTGCCAACTGCCTTCCGATTTACACCGGACCCAGCAAATCCCGACAGCCCGGACCTCTTTCCATGCTTGAAAAAACCTACGACGCCAAAACCGTCGAGCCGAAGATCGCCAAAATCTGGGAAGAGGCCGACGCCTTTCGCGCCGGCGCAGGCGCGGAGGAGGGGGCGGATGCCTTCACCATCGTCATCCCGCCGCCAAACGTCACCGGCTCGCTGCATATGGGCCACGCGCTCAACAACACGCTGCAGGACATATTGGTGCGCTTCGAGCGCATGCGCGGCAAGAACGTGCTGTGGCAGCCCGGCATGGACCATGCCGGCATCGCCACGCAGATGGTGGTCGAGCGCCAGCTGATGGAAAAGCAGATCCACCGCCGCGATCTTTCGCGCGAGGACTTCATCGAGAAGGTTTGGGAGTGGAAGGCCGAATCCGGTGGCGCGATCTTCAACCAGCTGAAGCGGCTCGGCGCCTCTGCCGACTGGTCGCGCGAACGCTTCACCATGGACGAGGGCCTGTCCAAGGCGGTGCTCGAAGTGTTCGTGACGCTCTACAAGGAAGGGCTAATCTACAAGGACAAGCGCCTTGTGAACTGGGATCCGAAGCTGCTTACGGCGATTTCCGACCTCGAAGTTGAGCAGCAGGAGGTCAACGGCAACCTCTGGCATTTCCGTTATCCGATCGAGGGCGAGGCGTTCGATCCGGAAAACCCGATGACCTTCATCACCGTGGCGACGACGCGTCCGGAGACCATGCTTGGCGACACGGCAGTGGCAGTGCATCCGGACGACGAGCGCTTCCGGCACCTGGTCGGGAAAAATGTCGTGCTGCCAATCGTCGGCCGCAAGATACCGGTGGTGGCGGACGAGTATTCCGATCCGGAAAAGGGCTCGGGCGCGGTCAAGATCACGCCGGCGCATGATTTCAATGACTTCGAGGTCGGCAGGCGCCACAAGCTGCCAGCGATCAACATCCTGACCGCCGAGGCGGCTGTTACGCTCAAGGATAATGAGGATTTCCTCGCTGGCCTCGACGTGACGCCGGAGCGCCAGGCCGTCTGGGACGAACTCGACGGCCTCGACCGTTTCGTCGCGCGCAAGAAGGTCGTCGAACTGATAGAGGCCGGCGGCTTCCTCGACAAGATCGAGCCGCACCGCCACACCGTGCCACATGGCGACCGCGGCGGCGTGCCGATCGAGCCGTTCCTGACCGAGCAGTGGTATGCAAACGCCGCCGAACTCGCCAAGCCGGCGATCGCTTCGGTGCGCGAGGGGCGGACCAATTTCGTGCCCAAGAACTGGGAGAAGACCTATTTCGACTGGATGGAGAACATCCAGCCCTGGTGCATTTCGCGCCAGCTGTGGTGGGGCCATCAGATCCCAGCCTGGTACGGGCCGGACGGGCGCGTCTTCGTCGAGAAGACCGAGGAGGAAGCGCTCGCCTCGGCCATCGAATATTATCTGGCGCTGGAAGGGCCGTGGAAGGCCTGGGTCGAGGACAAGCTCGAGAACTTTAAGCCGGGCGAGATCCTGACCCGCGACGAGGATGTGCTCGACACCTGGTTTTCCTCGGCGCTGTGGCCGTTCTCGACGCTGGGCTGGCCCGATCAGACGCCGGAGCTCAAGACCTACTACCAGACCGACGTGCTGGTGACCGGCTTCGATATCATCTTCTTCTGGGTCGCCCGCATGATGATGATGGGCCTGCATTTCATGGATGAGGAGCCGTTCCACACGGTCTATGTGCATGCGCTGGTGCGCGACAAGAACGGGCAGAAGATGTCGAAGTCGAAAGGCAACGTCATCGATCCGCTCGACCTCATCGACGAGTATGGCGCCGATGCGCTGCGCTTCACCTTGACGGTGATGGCGGCGCAAGGCCGCGACGTGAAGCTCGATCCGGCCCGCATTGCCGGCTACCGCAACTTCGGCACCAAGCTGTGGAACGCGACCCGCTTTGCCGAGATGAACGAGGTCGCGCGCAATGACGATTTCTGGCTGAACGACGCCAAGCTGGCGGTCAACCGCTGGATCCTGACCGAGCTGACGCGTGCCGCGCGTGAGGTCACCGATGGCATCGCCTCATACCGCTTCAACGAGGCGGCGGGCGCTGCCTATCGCTTCGTCTGGAACCTGTTCTGCGACTGGTACCTGGAGCTGCTGAAGCCGGTGTTCATGGGCACAGACGAGGCCGCCAAGGCCGAGAGCCGGGCCTGCGTCGCCTTCGTGCTCGACGAGATCTACAAGCTCCTGCATCCGATGATGCCGTTCATGACCGAGGAACTGTGGGCCGAGACCGCGGGCGAGGGCAAGGAACGCGGCTCGCTACTTTGCCACGCCGCCTGGCCGTCGCCGGACTTCGAGGACGTGGCCGCGGCCGCCGACATCAACTGGCTGGTCGATCTCGTCTCGGGCATCCGCTCTGTGCGTTCGGAGATGAATGTGCCGCCGGCGGCGATCGCGCCGCTGGTGGTGGTCGGCGCCCGTGAGGAAACGCACCAGAGGCTCGACCGCCATGCCTCCGCCATCCAGCGGCTGGCACGGGTCGGTGACATTTCGCTGCAGGATGCCGCCCCCAAGGGCTCGGCGCAGATCGTGCTCAACGAGGCGACGATCTGCCTGCCGCTTGGCAACCTGATCGACCTGACCGCCGAGGCGGCGCGGCTGCAGAAGGAACTGGCCAAGGTGACCGAGGAGATCGCCCGCCTGCACAAGAAGCTGTCCAACGACAGATTCGTTGCCAGTGCACCGGTCGAGATCGTGGAAGCCGAGCGTGAAAAACTCGCCGAATATCGCGAGGCGCAGGAGAAGCTTTCGGTGGCCCTGACGCGGGTGCGCGACGCCGGCTGAGCGGGCAGATTCGTGACCTGCCGGAACGGCCTTGGCCGGCCGTTCCGCTGCCTTAAAAACAGGCATTCCGCTACGTTAATGTTGACGTAAACGGAATGTTTTAGCCCCATTGTTGCCATAATGTAACAATGGAGCCAAACACCCGCAAAACCACCTGTTTTTGGTCTTTTGGGGCCGATTTTCCAAATTTTTTCGATCGATTTGCGTCGGTGAGGCCATTTTAGGCCCATGCCGTAACGTCCACCACTTTGTCGAAAATGCGCTTGGCAAGGGTGTACATGTACGCCCCGCGAATTCGTTGTTGCGCCGTTAACCCGAATTGGTTCTAGCTTGCTGCACCAGTATTTTCGGGGAGGGAATTCATGAACTATTTGCGTCTCAAAGCACTGCTGGGGGCAGGGTGCTTGTCGATGGCTTTGATCGGCTCGGCGCACGCCGGCGGCTTGGAGCGTGGCGGCTACGACATCGATCTTCTATTCGATCCGGCGCCGTTCGCCTCGGAAGCGGAAGCGACCTTCGTGATGCCGGACCGCAAGGTCAAGAACGCGGTGGATACTGACCCCTTTGACGGCAACGTGACGGCTCTGGGCAGCAGCACGAAGGAAAGCGTGGACTATTGGGTGCCGCGCATCGGCGTCAAGGCCGAGGTCGTCAAGGGCGTCGATTGCATGGTCGACTATTCGCAGCCCTGGGGCGCGCACACAAATCCGGGTCTCTGGGCAGGCGCCCAGTCCAACATGGAAACCGACATCAAGAGCGACAACTACGCTGCGACCTGCTCCTACAAGATGGACGCTGGTAAAGGTCAGCTTCGCTTTATCGGCGGTGTATTCTACCAGAAGATCTACGGCTTCAAGGAAAGCCTTGTGTCGCCGCTGGTGCCCGATTTCGGCGGCACGGGCCGCGTCGATCTGTCGACCACGGGCTGGGGTTGGCGCGCCGGCCTCGCTTACGAGATTCCCGAAATCGCGCTGCGTGCAAGCCTTGTCTACAATTCGAAAGTTAAGCTCGACAACATCTCAGGTACGCTGGACCTGACGAACGTTGGTGGGGCCGTTATTCCGATCTACGGCTCAACACAGTATATGCCGGATGTGGTGGAGTTGAAATTGCAGTCGGGCATCGCGCCTGGCTGGCTCGCTTTCGGTTCGCTCAAGTGGGTCAACTGGAGTGTGCTGCAAAGCGTTCCGATCTGTCCGGTAGGTTTTCCCGCATCGACATGCTTTACGGGCAATGCTGTTTCTGGTTCGTCCCAGGTTACCTCGCTCGACCTGATGTACCGCGATGGCTGGACGGTCACGGGCGGTGTCGGCCACAAGTTCAATGATCAGTGGAGCGCTGCCGGCCAGCTTTCCTGGGATCGCGGCACTTCGCACGGCTACGGTTCGCAGACCGATACCTGGACGGTGGGTGGTGGCGTTGCCTACACGCCGACAGCGAACGTCGAAATTCGTCTGGCCGGCGCGATCGGTGTGCTGACCAGCGGCCATTCGGGGACGGTGGCTGGCGAGAACGGCTATGTAGCCGGCACGGACGTCAGCTATGATTTCGGCAACGATCTGGTCACGGCAATTTCGGGTGGTGTCAAGATCAAGTTCTAAGTCACTGAAAATTCGACTAAAAGGCCGGGCATCGCCCGGCCTTTTCGTTTGAAGAGGTGACGCTGGACAGTGCCGGCAAGCGCCTGCGTTGCAAATGCGCCGCACCATCGCCGCCTCCTGCGATTGTGACGTTTTAGCAACAGTTTATGAACAACCCCCGCGCTACAGTTCCGCTCAGAGGCATTGCCCATTTCCCGCCATAAACCCGGCGCACCTCGAATATGTCTCGGGACACGCGCCAAAAGGCTCGGCGATGGGGCAGGCCGCGCCGCCCGCGGCAAGGACGAGTATGGACGCCAAGGTAATCTCCAAGGCCAAGCTTCCCAGTCGCCACGTGACCGTCGGTCCGGAGCGTGCGCCGCATCGTTCCTATCTCTACGCGATGGGATTGTCGGCCGCCGAGATCGCGCAGCCGCTGGTCGGCGTCGCCTCTTGCTGGAACGAGGCGGCGCCCTGCAACATCTCGCTGATG
Source organism: Mesorhizobium sp. CNPSo 4689 (assembly GCF_057784325.1). Taxonomy (NCBI): domain Bacteria; kingdom Pseudomonadati; phylum Pseudomonadota; class Alphaproteobacteria; order Hyphomicrobiales; family Phyllobacteriaceae; genus Mesorhizobium; species Mesorhizobium sp. CNPSo 4689. The sequence continues at coordinate 79,721 of NZ_JBWLUZ010000020.1, read as the reverse complement.
CGCCAGGCGCAGGTGGTCAAGAAGGGCGTGGCGGCCGCCAGCGGCACGCCGCGCGAATTCTGCACCATCACCGTCACCGACGGCATCGCCATGGGCCACCAGGGCATGAAGTCGTCGCTGGTGTCGCGCGAGGTCATTGCCGATTCCGTCGAACTCACCATGCGCGGCCATTGCTACGATGCACTGGTCGGCCTCGCCGGCTGCGACAAGTCGCTGCCCGGCATGATGATGGCCATGGTGCGGCTCAACGTGCCGTCGATCTTCATCTATGGCGGCTCGATCCTGCCCGGCAGCTATCGCGGCCGGCAGATCACCGTGCAGGATGTTTTCGAGGCCGTCGGCCAGCATTCGGTCGGCGCGATCAGTGACGCAGAGCTTCTCGAGATCGAACAGGTTGCCTGTCCTTCGGCTGGCTCCTGCGGCGCCCAGTTCACCGCCAACACCATGGCCACCGTCGCCGAGGCGATCGGCTTGGCACTGCCCTATTCCTGCGGCGCGCCGGCGCCTTACGAGATGCGCGACCGCTTCAATTTCGCCTCCGGCGAAAAGATCGTGGAGCTGATCGCCAAAAACATCCGGCCGCGCGACATCGTCACGCTGAAGGCGCTGGAGAACGCGGCGACCGTGGTGTCTGCCACCGGCGGTTCGACCAATGCGGCGCTACACCTGCCGGCGATCGCGCATGAGGCCGGGATCAAGTTCGACCTGTTCGACGTCGCCGCGATCTTCGAGAAGACGCCCTATATCGCCGACCTCAAGCCGGGCGGCAAATATGTCGCCAAGGACATGTTCGAGGCCGGCGGCATTCCGCTCTTGATGAAGACGCTGCTCGACCACGGCTATCTGCATGGCGATTGCCTGACGGTGACTGGCCGCACTTTGGCCGAAAATATGCAGCATGTTGCCTGGAATGACAGCCAGGATGTGGTCCGTCCCGCCAACCGGCCAATCACCCAGACGGGCGGTGTTGTGGGCTTGAAGGGCAACCTTGCCCCCGAAGGCGCGATCGTGAAGGTCGCGGGCATGTCGGAACTGAAATTCTCGGGTCCGGCGCGTTGCTTCGATTCGGAAGAGGAGTGCTTCGAAGCGGTCACGCAGCGCAATTACAAGGAAGGCGAGGTTCTCGTCATCCGCTACGAGGGGCCGCGCGGCGGTCCGGGCATGCGCGAGATGCTGTCGACGACGGCGGCTCTCTACGGCCAGGGCATGGGCGGCAAGGTGGCCCTGATCACCGACGGACGCTTTTCGGGCGCGACGCGTGGCTTCTGCATCGGCCATGTCGGGCCGGAAGCGGCCGTGGGCGGACCGATCGGGTTGCTGAAGGACGGCGACGTGATCTCGATCGATGCGGTCAACGGCACGATCGAGGTCGATCTGTCCGATGCGGAACTGGAGACGAGGGCGAAGAGTTGGAAGGCGCGCACGACCGACTATCAGTCGGGCGCGATCTGGAAGTATGCGCAGACGGTTGGGTCGGCTCGCGACGGCGCGGTCACCCATCCCGGCGGTGCGAAAGAAACACATTGCTATGCGGATATCTGAGGTGTTGAGGTCGTCTGTCTTTTCGGCACTGGTCGCGGTAGCGACCTTGGGCGCCGTGGGCCAGGCCATGGCCTTCGACGACAAGGTGTTCGACGACAAGACCGGCGTGAAGCCGCAATCCAGCCCATGGGCGGTGTTCCAGTTCGGCTTCTCCGCCTACAAGAGCGGCCACAAGGAGCAGGCGGTCGAGGCCTATAAGTACGCTGCCGAGAACGGCCAGATCGGCGCCACCTGGAAGCTCGCACGCATGTATGCCGAGGGCGACGGCGTGACGCGCGACGACTATGCGGCCTTCAAGTTCTTCTCAGAGATCGTCGACCAGGATGTCGAGCCGGGCTCGCCCGAGGAAAGCTACGTGTCGGACGCCCTGGTGGCGCTGGGCGACTATTTGCGGAAAGGCATTCCCGGCAGCCCGGTCGAGGAAAACGAAATAGCGGCGCAGGAATATTACATGCGCGCGGCCGCCAATTACCGCAATCCGAACGCCCAGTTCGAGATGGGCCAGATGTTCCTGAAAGGCGAGGGCGGCGTCAAGGCAAGCGTCAAGCAGGCCGGACGCTGGTTCCAGCTCGCCGCCGAAAAAGGCCATGCCGGCGCCCAGGCGACGCTCGGCAACCTCCTGTTCCAGAGCGGCAAGATCGTGCGTGGGCTGGCGATGATGACGGCCGCGCTTGAACGCGCGGCACCGGCCGACCAGCCTTGGATCCGCAACATGCAGGAAGAGGCGTTTGCCGCGGCCGGTGAGGCCGACCGCCGGACGGCCATCTCGCTGGCCGACGACATCCTCACCAAGGGCGGCGGCGACCAGTAAGCGGGCTGCCGCTGGTCCAGGACGTCCACTTCTCACTCGCTGGAAATCAGTTCTCGGTCGGTTCCGCCGGCACCATGCTTGGCGCTGGTGTCGAGATCGACGTGGGGTGCAGCGGCGGCTTGGTTGCCGGGCAATCGTCGTGGATCTTGGTCCACGAGGTGTTGTTGAGCACCATCTCGCAGCGTGCAAGGTGGCTCTTCTCACCCAGCGTCAGGCAAGCGACCTGGCCGACCTGGAACGATTTTCCATTGGCAAGGCATTCAGGGGCGGCAAAAGCCGGCGTGGCGCTTGCCATCGCAAGCGCGGCTATTGCCATCGCAAGCGTGGCGTTTGCCATCGCAATCCCGCAGGCGATCGGACAGAGAACGGATCGGATAGTCATGGGAACCCCGGCCACCATGATGATTTCGCATCAAACGCGCGATTTGTGGCGATAAGAGGTCCGCTTGGGTCGTGCTTGCCGGCGCCCGGCCGGACCGCTCAGGCCGGCTGCAGCGCCAGATCGATCGCCACCGGCACATGGTCGGATGGCTTTTCCCAGGCGCGCACGTGTTTCTCGATCGAGGCTGAGGAGAAACGATTGGCAGCTTCGGGCGACAGGAGCAGATGGTCGATGCGGATGCCGTTGTTCTTCTGCCAGGCGCCGGCCTGATAATCCCAGAAGGTGTAGGCATCGCCAGAGTCGGTGACCGCACGTACTGCTTCGGTGAAGCCGAGGTTCTTCAGCCGGCGGAAGGCCTGCCGGGTCTCGGGCTGGAACAGCGCGTCGCCCAGCCAGTTTTCCGGGAATTTTGCGTCGATCGGCTCAGGGATGACGTTGTAGTCTCCGGCGAGCACCAGCGCCTCTTCCAGCAAAAGCCGCTGCTCGGCCCAGCGCTCCAGCCGCGCCATCCAGGACAGCTTGTAGGGAAACTTCTTCTCGTCATCGATCGGATTGCCGTTCGGCAGATAGAGCGAGGCAACGCGCAAGGCGCCCTTGTCGGTCGAGAACACACCTTCGATGAAACGCGCCTGCTCGTCCGCATCGTCGCCCGGCAGGCCCCTGACAACCTCGTCGAAGCGCAGCTTCGACAGGATGGCGACGCCGTTGAAACCCTTCTGGCCATGGGTCTCGACATTGTAGCCCAGCGCCTCGATCTCGGCGCGCGGGAACTGTTCGTCGACGGTCTTGATCTCCTGCAGGCAGACGATGTCGGGCGCACTTTCCGTGAGCCAATGGGTGAGGTTGCCGATGCGGGCGCGAACGCCGTTGATATTCCAGGTGACGATTTTCATGGCAGCCTCAGGAATCCGGCGGAAGACGTTCGACAAGGCCGATCGTATTGCCTGCCGGGTCCTTTAGAAAGGCCATCCATTCGCTTTCCCCTGCCGGCCCGAACTGGCCCTCCGTATCGCGATGGACGAGCGCCGGCGGCGCGGTGAAGGGGATGCCTGATACCTTTGCCTCGGCGTGGAAGGCTTCGAGGCCCGCTATGTCGAGATAGACAATCCCTGCCGGCACGCCATCGGTGAAGAACAGGCGCACGTCGCCGGCCATGATGAAGGCGATGCCGGGTGGATCGTAGCGGGCGTGAACGCTCATGCCAAGCACGTCGCGCCAGAAGGCGAGCGTGGTGTCGAGGTCGCGCCCGGCCGAGAGCGCGACCTGACGGACCGCGCCGACGCCGCTCATTCTATGGCTCCGGGAAGCAGGCTCTCGCCATTGTCCGAGAGTATCTGTTCGATCTCATCCCTGAGATGTGTGGCCTGTTCGCGCGTGGTGCGTTCGTCCATCCAGTCGCAAGCGTCGTAGAGGCTGCCGAGCCAGTGCGGATAGTCGTATTTTTCCTCGACGGGAGAGACCATGCGGCAGATTTGGAGCGGTTCGATGTCGCTATGGAGGTAGGTGCGGAGGCGTCGCAGGAAAACCTTGCGCGCTATTTCCCTGGCTTCTGCGGATGCGTCGTTGAAATCGGGAAACCGTCGCGCGACCAGCAACTTCAGGTGGTCGTGCGCCTTCCCGAGAGCCAAAGCGTTTCTCGGGTTGCACCGAACCAGTTGGAGGTAGTCGCTGTCGTCGGCATAGATCGGGGGCGCCGCATGGCGGCCAGCCCAACCGACAATATCGGCATCGGAAATGGCTTCCATCTCGCGAGCGACGAGGACCGTAATTGGATCCTCATGGCCCTCGAGAAACGGCTTCATATCTTCAAATGCTGAAGCTCGTGCCGCAGCCGCAGGAGGCGACCGCGTTCGGGTTCCTGATCTGGAACGACTGGCCCATCAGGTCGTCGACGAAATCGATCACCGAGCCGCCCATATAGACCAGCGACAGATCGTCGATCAGCACGGTGGCGCCGTCCTTCTCGATGGCAACGTCGTCGTCGTTGCGGATGTCGACCAGGTCGAACTTGTAGGAAAAGCCGGAGCAGCCGCCGCCTTCGACGGACACACGCAACGCCGTCTTGCCGGCTTCGCCCGAAACGATCTTGGCGATCCGCCTGGCAGCGGCGTCGGTCATCTCGACTTTCATGGCAGTCTTGGCATCCGCGCCCATGGGCGTCACCTTGCTTTCGGTTTCACATGATAGGTATGAAGCGGGAAGGGGCAAGTCAACTGCGGCGGCATCAGCCATGACAAATGAGCTTGGCGACATCGGCTTCGGATATCGGCCGCGCGCGGTCTATGCCAGCGATCCGGCACAGTCGCGCGGGCGGCTGTTCGACGAGGTCGAGAGCCCGACCCGCACGCCGTTCCAGCGCGACCGCGACCGCATCATACATTCGACGGCCTTTCGTCGGCTGAAGCACAAGACGCAGGTATTCGTTGCCCATGAAGGCGACCATTACCGCACAAGGCTGACGCATTCGATCGAGGTGGCGCAGATCGCGCGGGCGCTCGCGCGGGCGCTGCGCGGCGACGAGGACCTCGCCGAGGCGGTGGCGCTGGTGCATGATTTCGGCCACACGCCCTTCGGCCACACGGGCGAGGAGGCGCTCAACGAGAAGATGGCCGCCTGGGGCGGCTTCGACCACAATGCGCAGTCGCTGCGCGTGGTGACGCGGCTCGAGCGGCGCTATGCCGAATTCGACGGGCTGAACCTGACCTGGGAAACGCTGGAAGGGCTGGTCAAGCACAATGGCCCGCTGACGGATGCCAAGGGGCAGGGCCTCAAGGGCCTGGTGCCGCAAGCGATCCGCGACTATTCGGAGTTGCATGACTTGGAACTCGACCGCTTCGCCGGCATCGAGGCGCAATGCGCGGCGATTGCCGACGACATTGCTTACAACACCCATGACATCGACGATGGCCTGAGATCGGGCTTCCTGACGCTGGACATGCTGGAAGACGTAACCCTGCCGGGCTCGATCCTGAAAAGCGTACGCGCGCGCTACCCGGCGCTCGATGATGTGCGCACCGGGCACGAGCTGATGCGCCGGCAGATCACCATGATGGTCGAGGACGTGATTGCCTCCACCACCGCCAATCTCAAGCGCCTGAAGCCGGAAAGCGCTGATGCGGTGCGGGCGGCGGGAGAGACGATGGTGACGTTCTCGGCCGATATGGCGGCGACCGAGAAGGGACTGAAGGCCTTCCTCTATAAGCATCTCTACCGCCACAGCGAGGTGATGCGCGTGCGTGGCGACGCCGAACAGATCGTCAGGGACCTGTTCGACGTCTATTTCGCCGACCCGCGTGCCATGCCCGATGGCTGGCGCGAAGGGCTCGATAGGGCGCAGGACCGCATCAAGGCGCGCAGCGTCGCCGATTTCCTGGCGGGCATGACCGACACCTATGCCTTGAAGGAACACCGCCGTTTGTTTGACCATACGCCGGATTTAAGCTAGGGCGGGCGCGATTTTGCCGGCCAACGAGCCGGTCACCCCGCAAAGCCGCCAGAGCCATACCCATGAACATCTTCGCCGATTTCACCGCGCGAATCATCAAAGCTGTCGAAGCGCTTGATTTGAAAGACAAGGAGGGCGCATCGCCCGACCTGTCGCGTATCGCCGTCGAGCCGCCGCGCGACCCCAGCCATGGCGATCTCGCGACCAATGCGGCGATGGTGCTGGCGAAGCCCACCGGGCAGAACCCGCGCGCGCTGGCCGAAAGACTGGCCGAGGCGCTGCGCACCGATGCCGACGTCTCGGCTGCCGACGTCGCCGGTCCCGGCTTCGTCAATCTCCGGCTCAAGGACGGATTCTGGCAGGCGCATCTCACGGCCTTGCTTGGCGAAGGCCGTAATTATGGCCGCTCGACCATCGGCGGCAACAGGAAGGCCAATGTCGAGTATGTCTCGGCCAACCCGACCGGCCCGATGCATGTCGGCCACTGCCGCGGCGCCGTTGTCGGCGACACGCTGGCTAATCTGATGGCCTTCGCCGGCTACGACGTGACCAAGGAATATGTCATCAACGATGCCGGCTCGCAGATCGACGTGCTCGGCCGTTCGGTCTTCATGCGCTACCGCGAAGCGCTGGGCGACGATATTGGCGAGATACCGGCCGGTCTCTATCCCGGCGACTACCTGGTGCCGGTCGGTCAGGCGCTGGTAGCGGAATTCGGCCGCAAGCTACTGCAGATGCCGGAGGACGAGGCGCTGGCCATCGTCAAGGACCGCACGATCGACGCCATGATGGCGATGATCCGCTCGGATCTGGCGTTGCTCAACGTGCATCACGACGTGTTCTTCTCCGAGCGCACGCTGCATGCCGACAATGCCAGGAAGATCCGCGCGGCGATCAGCGATCTGACGCTGAAGGGGCATATCTACAAGGGCAAACTGCCGCCGCCCAAGGGCGAGAAGCCGGACGACTGGGAAGACCGCGAGCAGACGCTGTTCCGCTCGACCGCGGTCGGCGACGACATGGACCGGGCGCTGGTCAAGTCCGACGGCTCGTTCACCTATTTCGCCGCCGACGTCGCCTACCTCAAGGACAAGGTCGACCGCGGCTTCGTCGACCTGATCTACGTGCTCGGCGCCGACCATGGCGGCTACGTCAAGCGGCTCGAAGCGCTGGCGCGCGCGGTTGCCGGCGACGAGGTCAAGCTCACCGTGCTGCTGTGTCAGCTGGTGAAGCTGTTCCGCGACGGCGAACCGGTGCGCATGTCGAAGCGGTCGGGCGATTTCGTGACGCTGCGCGAAGTGGTGGAGGAGGTCGGCCGCGACCCGATCCGCTTCATGATGCTCTACCGCAAGAACGATGCACCGCTCGATTTTGATTTCGCCAAGGTGACCGAGCAGTCCAAGGACAATCCGGTGTTCTACGTGCAGTACGCCTCGGCGCGCTGCCATTCGGTCTTCCGGCAGGCGAGCGAGCAGCTGGGCGAGGCCAATTTCGACCGCAACCGGCTGGCCGCGGCAGTGGCGTCGCTGACCGACGAGGGCGAAATCGGCCTGATCCGGAAGCTGGCTGAATATCCCCGACTAATCGAATCCGCGGCCCTTGCGCTGGAGCCGCACAGGCTGGCATTCTACCTCTACGATCTGGCGTCCAGCTTCCATGGACATTGGAACCGGGGCACTGACAATCCCGACTTACGTTTTGTTAAGGTTAACGACCGACAATTGACGTATGCCAGACTAGGGCTGGTGCAGGCTGTATCGGACGTCTTGACGTCCGGCCTAACGATTATTGGGGCTGATGCGCCCACGGAAATGCGTTAGGTTTGACTAAAAAACCTGTCACCTTTTGCCCACATTGCGCTGGTATGGGCCAACCCTGCGCGACGTCCATGGCGTCCGAATGTGTGCGAGTTCGGGAACAATAATGGCAGACAGAACCCAGCTGAGAACAGCCGACCATAACGACATCGCTGACGATGATCCGTTCGCGGAACTGACCCGGATCATGGGTTTCGACCCGCGCCAGCCGGTAAAGCCGCAGGCGCCTGCAGCAGCGCCGAAGGCTGCTCCGGCCGACCAGCTTGCCGAAGAGGGCGATTTCGATATCGACCTCGAGAAGGAGCTGATGGGCGAATTCGGCGCCGATGAGGCCGCCGCGCAGCGCCAGGAGCCGGCTTTCGAATCTGTTGCCGCCAGGATGAACGACGAGCTTGCGGCATCGCTCGAACAGGATTTCGTATTCGACGACCCGGCGGATCACTTTGCGCCCGTCGCCGAGGTTGCCGCGCCGCAGGTCGAGGCTGCCTTCGGTGATGATTTCGATCAGGCGGTCGCTAGCTCGCTGGAAGACGTGTCGCCGCTCGACGACGACAGGCCGACGGACGCCGAGCTTGCCGCTTCGCTCGATCAGGAATTCCAGCTCGACGATCATCCCACGACCGACACGGCCGAACATGAAGCAGAGCACGCCGCCGCGGAGCAGGTCGCGCCGGCGGTCGAAGCCGCATTCGATGACGATTTGGACAATGCCGTATCCCTGTTGCTTGAGGACGAGCTGACACTCGACGATCACGCGCCGTTCGACGATGAAGTGCCGGCGGAAGATCATCACGCAACTGCTGCCGCTGTCGAACATCCGGCGCCGGTCCAGATTGCCGAGGAAGCCGACCGCCAGATTCCCGAAGCGGAGTTTTCCGACCATTTCGACGAGGCGATGGCCGATGTCGATATGGATATTGCCGACGTCGATATGGATTTCGATGTCCGTGCCGAAGAACCGACCGAAATCGATGAGCCTCTGGCTGTCGAAGCGCCTGTCGAGGCTGTCGAAGCATCTGTCGAAGCGGCTTATGTCGCCGAAGCCGACAATGACGATGTTCCTAAGCTTGCCGCGCGGGACGCGTTTGACGACGATTTCGACCTCGGCATCGACGAGGGGCCGGCCGAGACGGCCGAAGAGCAGGTTGCCGAAAGCGCCGCCGCGGAGCCGACGGCGCCCGCCGCGGTTGCGGCCGAGCCGGCAAAACCGGTTGCCGCAGACGATCGGAGCCTGGAAGACGAACTGAACGCGCTGCTTGGCGCCATGACCGCGCGGCCGGTTCCCGTCGCCGCGAAGGAGCCCGAGCCGGTTCAACAGCCAGCAGTCGTGGCGGAAACGGCCGCTGCCCAGCAGGCCGATCCCATCGAAGAACTCGATTGGGATCTTGACGAACATGAGCCTGCAGAGACGCAGCAGCATCATGAGGCGGCCCAGGCTGCCAACGCCGATCTCGACATTGATCTCGCCGGCGAGCTCGATGGTGAGGATTTCAGGGCTGAGACTGTGGCAGCTGCCGACGTCGCGTTCGACGACGAGGCGTTCGATGCCGCCTTTGCCAAGGGTATCAACCTTGGCCACGAATCGGACCGTGGTCACGATGTATCGGACCCTGGTCACGATGAATCGGACCGTGGTCACGATGAAGCGGGACGCACCGCTGTCGGGGAAGGTTTTGCCCATTCGGCGGACTGGATGCGCTCGACGCCGCCAGAACCGGCCCGTTCGTGGAGCCGGGTGACTCCGGTCGCCGCGCCTCCGGTGCAGGCCTCGTTCTCGGCCCAGCCTATGGCCTCGGCGCCACCTGTTGCTTCAGCGCCGGCTTCCGCCACGCCCGCGTACCAGCAGGAGCCGGTCGAAGAGGTCGCCGCCCAAGTCGAGCCCGAGCCGGTGCGGCACGAACAGCCTCGCTATGACGAGATGCCCGATGTCGAGACGGTCGATGTGCCGGAGCGCGTCGTCGCGCTGGCCGACGACCTCGATATTCCCGAGCTCAATTTCGAGGAAGATCAGCCGGCTGCGTCCGCCTATGACGACCTCGAAGCCGAATTCGCCGGTCTGCTGACCGAGATGAACGCCCCCGAGGTGGCCGCGACGCCGGCGCGCAGCACGGCCTATGAAGACGACACCTACAGTGCCGGGTTCAAGCCGGGCTATGACCGCGACGAGGCACCCGCCTATGCGGCGAAGCCGGCCGAAGTGCTTGCCGCGACGGCGACCGCTTCCCACGCTGCTGCCGCGAGCAGCTTCGACATGGACAATCTGCCCGGCAGCAAGCCGGTTTCGCAGGCTGACGACTTCGCCGTCGACGAGCTCGACTACGATCCTGAACTGGACGAGGCGATGTCGGTGCCCGGTCTGGCCGAGCGCGAGGCTGCAAAGCCGCGCAGTCGCGGCCTGATGGTCGCCGCGATCGTCGGCGCGGTGGCGATCGCCGGTGGCCTCGGCGCCTTTGCCTTGTCGCTCGGCGGCAAGGGCGGCAGCGAAGCGCCCGTGATCGTCAAGGCCGACAACGCGCCGATCAAGGTCAAGCCGGAAAACCCGGGCGGCGCCGTGGTGCCGAACCAGGACAACAAGGTCTATGACGCGGTGGCCAAGGGCACCAAGCCGGCTGAGCCTGTGCAGGAGAAGCTGGTCACCAACACCGAAGAGCCGGTGGACGTGAAAGCCAAGGAGCCGGAAAGCCGCGTCGTCGATCTTTCACCCGACGATACCGATGCCGCTCCCGGCGCGGATGCAGCGGGTAATGCCCCCGCGGTCGCGATGCCAGGCGTGGATACGTCCGGGAATGCCGATGCCGCGCCGGCGCCGAAATCCGAGGACCGCATCGCGCAGGTTCTTCAGGAGGCCGACAAGGGTACCAACCCGGAAGTCGCCGCCGTTGCGCCGCGCAAGGTCAGGACCATGATGGTCAAGCCCGACGGCTCGCTGGTTCCGCGTGAGGATCCGGCGCAGGCGGCGCCGCAGGTTGCCGCAGCCGAGCCGACCGATCCAGCACCGCAACTTGTCGCTCCGGCGGTGCAGTCCGACGCGGAGCAGACCGGCACCGTGGCGCCCGCGACCGATCAGGCAAGCGATCAGCCGACCGATCAGGCTGCTACCGATCAGGCCGAGACCGCCAAGCCGCTCGAGTCGGCGGCAGCCCCCACGCCGAAGGCCGAAGCCAAGGCCCAGTCCGCCAGCGCGCAATCGGCGAATACGTCGGCCACGGTTCCCGTGCCGCCGCAGCGCCCGTCCGATCAGCCGGTCGACGTGGTCGGCGAGGTCAAGCCCGACCAGGTCGCCTCCATATCGCCGACCGCAGCAGCGACAGGCGGTGGTTCGTGGTCGATGCAGATCGCTTCGCAGCCGACGGTCGAGAGCGCCCAGTCGACCTATCAGGACCTGCAGCGCCGCTATGGCAGCGTGCTTTCCGGCCGCACCGCCAACATCGTCAAGGCCGAGATCGCCGGCAAGGGAACCTTCTACCGGGTTCGCGTTCCGGCGCAGTCGCGCAACGATGCGATCAATCTGTGCACCAGCTACAAGGCGGCCGGCGGCAACTGCTTCGTGTCGCGCTGATCAGTTGAAACCACACGAAAACCGGCGCAGCCGAATGGCCGCGCCGGTTTTTTTCATGTGGAAGCTCCCGGGCATTCCGAGGCGGGCGATCCGGGATGATTCCCTTTGTCCGCATGTAGCTCTAAGCTTGTTGTCATGACCGAATCAAAATCCATGATCCTCGGCTGTGCCGGGAAATCGCTGACCCCAGACGAAATCCGCTTCTACCGCGGCGAGCGGCCCTGGGGTTTCATCCTGTTTGCCCGCAACATCGGCGAGCCCGAACAGATCCGCGATCTGGTCGCCTCGATGCGCGACTGCATCGGGCGTCCGGACGCGCCGGTGTTCATCGACCAGGAAGGCGGCCGGGTGCAGCGCCTGCGGCCGCCGCTGGCGCCGAACTATCCGGCCGGCGGCGCGCTTGGCGCACTGTGGCGGAACGACCGTGACGCGGGCACGCGCGCAGCCTGGCTGATGGCGCGGCTGCATGCTTTCGATCTGCTCCGCCTCGGCATCACCGCCGACTGCCTGCCGGTGCTCGACGTGCCGATCGAGGGCGCCAGCGACGTCATCGGCGCGCGCGCCTATGGCAAGGAGCCAGGCGCCGTCATCGAGCTTGGCCGCGCGGCCGCCGAAGGCCTGATGTCGGGCGGTGTGCTGCCGGTGATGAAGCACATTCCCGGGCACGGGCGGGCCTTTGCCGACACGCATTTCGAACTGCCGACCGTCGATACGCCCATGGACGAGTTGCGGCGGCATGATTTCGCCCCGTTCAAGGCGCTCAACCATCTGCCGATGGCGATGACGGCGCATGTCGTCTACAGCGCCATCGATCCGAGCAATCCGGCGACGACCTCGGGCAAGGTCGTCAACGACATTATCCGCGGCGACATCGGCTTCGACGGGCTGTTGATGAGCGACGACACCTCGATGAAGGCACTTTCTGGGGATTTCCCGACAAAGGCGGCCGCGATCCTTGCGGCGGGCTGCGATCTCGTCCTTCACTGCAATGGTGTTTTCGAAGAGATGTCCGGCATTGCATCGCGGACGACGGGGCTTCAAGGCAAGTCGCTTGCGCGCGCGGAGCGGGCACTGACCTATATAAAGGACCGCGACGCGGCCGAAGAAACCGCGATACGCGCCGAGTTTGCCACCTATTTCGACGCGGTGGCCTGAGCAGAGGAAGAGACAAAGGCAGTGGCGGAAACATTGGACAGCAAGGCCGCGAAGGCCGCACCGATGGACCGTCTGTGGGCCGAGAACGACGCTTCCCGGCTGACCGGCGATCCGTCGCTGGTCGTCGACGTTGCCGGCTTCGAAGGCCCGCTCGATCTGCTTCTGCATCTGGCGCGCAACCAGAAGGTCGACCTGGCGCGCATCTCGATCCTGGCGCTGGCCGAGCAATATCTGGCCTTCGTCGAGAAGGTGAGGGCGCTGCGGCTCGAGCTTGCCGCCGACTATCTGGTGATGGCGGCATGGCTTGCCTTCCTCAAGTCGAAGCTTCTGATCCCCAAGCAGCCGGGCGAGGAAGGCGAAAGCGGCGAGGAACTGGCGGCGGTGCTGCAGTTCCGGCTGAAGCGGCTGGAAGCCATGCGCGACGCCTCGGCGAGGCTGGTCAACCGCAACCGGCTCGGCCGCGACGTGTTTGCGCGCGGCATGCCGGAAATGGTCATCATCGAGAAGCGCAACGCCTATTCGGCCTCGCTCTACGATCTCTTGACCGCCTATGCGCAGCAGCGCCAGAAGCAGGCGATCAACAATGTGACGATCGCCAGGCGCGGCGTGTGGTCACTCAAGGACGCGCGCGACATCCTGATCAGACTGGTCGGGACGCTGCGTGACTGGACCGCGCTGGACTCCTTCCTGATCGAGTATCTGTCCACCCCGGAAGATCGGCGCACGGCGGTCGCCAGTTCGTTTGCCGCGACGCTCGAACTGGTGCGTGAAGGCAAGATGGAGATGCGGCAGGACCAGGTGTTCGCGCCGCTCTATCTGCGCGGCCGCGCGCAAGGCATCAAGGCAGTCGAGGTGGTAACATGAGCGAACGCGCCAACGCTTCGGTCATTCCGTTCAAGGTCGACGACGAGACCGAGGAAGGCGCCGTCGAGCAGGGGACGGTCGAGAACCCGGCCGAGCGACTGCTTCTGTCGGAAGCCGTGCGCATGGCCGAGGCGATCATCTTCGCCAGCGCCCAGCCGGTCAGCGAAAAACAACTGGCCGCGCGCCTGCCGGACGGCATCAGCATTGCCGCGGCGATGGCCGATCTGCAGCAGATCTACGCCAAGCGCGGCGTCAATCTGGTGCGCGTCGGCGATGCCTGGGCCTTCCGCACCGCCGGCGACCTCGCCTTCCTGATGAGCCGCGATACCGTTCAGCAGAGGAAGCTTTCGCGCGCGGCGCTCGAAGTGTTGGCGATCATCGCCTACCACCAGCCGGTGACGCGCGCCGAGATAGAAGACATCAGAGGCGTCGAAACGTCAAAGGGCACGCTGGACATGCTGATGGAGACGGAGTGGGTGCGGATGCGCGGCCGGCGCAAGACGCCCGGCCGTCCCGTCACCTACGGCACCACCGAGAGCTTCCTCGACCATTTCGCGCTGGAGGAGATCCGCGATCTTCCCGGCATGGAGGAACTGAAGGGCGCCGGGCTGCTTTCCACCCGTATGCCGTCGAATTTCTCGGTGCCGCTGCCGCCGGCGGACCCGGATGCGCTGACCGAGGACGAGGATCCGCTGACCGACATCGACCTCGAGGAACTCGGCCTGCTGACGCCGCGCGTCACGGAAGATTGACCGCAAGCCGCTGTCAAAAGCCGCTTTCCGCCTGTAGATGCGCCGATTGGTAGCGGGCCGCACCGCCGAAAATGCGTGACATCCGGCGCGCCTTCATAAACTTTGTCGCGGTTCTGTTTGAATCCCAACGCGAATGCGCATAGATCATCGCCAGGGAAAACGTTCGAGAGAGATTTGCAATGGGTTCATTTTCGATTTGGCACTGGCTGATCGTGCTGGTGATCGTGCTGCTGGTGTTCGGCCGCGGCAAGATTCCCGAGCTGATGGGCGACATGGCCAAGGGCATCAAGAGCTTCAAGAAGGGCATGGCCGACGACGAAGTCGCCGACGACAAGCGCACCGTCGAGCACCGGGCCGACGAAACCGTTTCGGCGGCGAAGGAAAAAGCCAGCAAGAGCTGAGCCCAAGGTTGTTGCTTTGTGCATGTCGTTGTCCCAAAACCGCGTCGCACTTTTGAGCGACATGCATTAGTCGGAACAGATTGCCATGTTTGAAGTCGGCTGGACCGAGATGCTGGTGATCGCGATCGTCATGATCGTGGTCGTCGGGCCGAAGGATTTGCCCAATATGCTGCGCACTTTCGGCCGCACGACGGCAAAGCTGCGCGCCATGGCCGCCGACTTCCAGAAGCAGTTCAACGAGGCGCTGAAGGAAGCCGAACTCGACGACGTGAAGAAGTCGGTCGATTCCCTTCGGGGCCTCAACCCGGCGGCCGAGATCCGCAAGCAGCTCAACCCGTTCGAGCAGGCGGCAGCCGATGTCCGCGCCGGCGTCGACGCGGCAATGAAGCCGAAGCCGTCCGTCGATCCTGCAACGCCGGTGGCGGAGACGCCGCAGGCCGCCGAGCCGCTGAAGAACGGCGCCACGGTGATGCCCGGTGTCAACGGACCGGAAACGGTGCCGGCCGCTCCGATCTTTCCGGCGATGACCGACGATGCGGTGGTGACACCTGCAGTGGCTGCAACGCCAGCGCCGCAAAAGGCGCCGGTGAAGAAGGCGGCGGCATCGAAGCAAGCCAAGGCTCCGGCGGCCAAGGCAGCACCGGCAAAGCCAGCGCTTGCAAAAGTTACCAAGCCTGCAGCCGCCAAGACGGCGACAAAGGCTGAGCCGAAGCCTGCGCCGGCGAAAAAGCCGGCGGCCAAGAAGACGGCGGGAGCCGCCAAGTGAGCGTTTCGGATACGGAAAAGGACGAGATCGAAAAGTCGTCGGCTCCGCTGATGGAGCATCTGATCGAGTTGCGCCGGCGGCTGATCTGGTCGATCGGCGGCTTCTTCATCGCCTTCCTCGTTTGCTTCTTCTTCGCCAAGCGGCTGTTCAACCTTCTGGTCGTCCCGTTCAAATGGGCGACGCAATGGGCGGGGCTCGACCCGCACAAGGTCGAGCTGATCTACACGGCGCCGCAGGAATTCTTCTTCACCCAGGTCAAGCTCGCCATGTTTGGCGGCATGGTCATCGCCTTTCCACTGATCGCCACGCAGATCTACAAATTCATCGCGCCCGGCCTCTACAAGAACGAGCGCAACGCCTTCCTGCCGTTCCTGATCGCCTCGCCGATCCTGTTCCTGATGGGCGCGTCGCTGGTCTATTTCTTCTTCACGCCGATGGTGATGTGGTTCTTCCTCGCCATGCAGCAGGCCGGCACCGACGACCAGGTACAGATATCGCTGTTGCCGAAAGTGTCGGAATATCTCAGCCTGATCATGACGCTGATCTTCTCCTTCGGCCTGGTGTTCCAGCTGCCGGTGGTGACCAGCCTGATGACACGCGTCGGCATGCTGTCGTCCAAGGCGTTGGTCGAGAAGCGCAGATGGGCGATCGTCATCGCGTTCGTGGTAGCGGCCGTGCTGACGCCGCCGGATCCGATGAGCCAGATCGGCCTCGCCATTCCGACCATCCTGCTCTACGAGGTCGCCATCTGGTCGGCGCGGCTGATCGAACGCAGCAAGGAACGGGACCGCCTGGCGCGCGAGAAACAGGACGCCGCGGCGGAAGTGGCGGAGAAGGCGGCGGACGCGTCCTCGACGCAGGCTCCCTCCTAGGCTTCCGGAAAAAGACGCCAAGCCCGATCTTGCATCGATCAAGGATGCGGTTTACGCCCACGAGCCTAGCTCAGGAGCGTTCAGACCATGCTTGACATCAAATGGATTCGCGACAACCCGAAGACCCTTGTCGAGGCGCTGGTGAAGCGCTCGTGGTCGGGTGATGACGCGCAATCCACCGTCGATGACCTGATCGCCAGGGATGAGGCGCGGCGCGAGCATCTGACAGAACTGCAGACCAGGCAGGAACGCCGCAACGCCGCCTCGAAAGAGATCGGCAATGCCATGCGTTCGGGCGACGCGGCGCTTGCCGAAAAGCTGAAGGCCGAGGTCGGCGAGATCAAGGCCTTCATCCAGAATGGCGAGGCACGCGAACGCGAACTCGACAAGGCGCTGAACGATGTGTTGGCGGTGCTGCCCAATGTGCCGCTCGACGACGTGCCGGTCGGCAAGGACGAGCACGACAATGTCGTCAAGCGCACTGTCGGCAAGGTGCCGACGCGGCCGAACTGGGTGAAGGAGCATTTCGAGATCGGCGAAGCGCTCGGCATGATGGATTTCGAACGGGCAGCAAAGCTGTCGGGTTCGCGCTTCACGGTGCTGAAGAGCGGGCTGGCGCGCATGGAGCGTGCGCTCGGCCAGTTCATGCTCGACCTGCACACGACCGAGCACGGCTATGAGGAAGTGATCCCGCCGCTGATGGTGCGCGACGAGGTTCTCTATGGCACCGGGCAGCTGCCGAAATTTGAGGATGACCTGTTCTTTACGCCGCACGGAGACGGCAGGCTGGGCTTGATCCCCACCGCCGAAGTCCCGCTCACCAACCTCGTACGCGAGGACATAACCGCGCATGAAAAACTGCCGCTGCGCTATACGGCGCTGACGCCGTGCTTCCGTTCAGAAGCAGGCTCGGCTGGGCGTGATACGCGCGGCATGCTGCGGCAGCACCAGTTCTACAAGGTTGAGCTGGTGTCGATCACCGATCAGGAGTCAGCAAACGCCGAGCATGAGCGGATGACCGCGTGCGCCGAGGAGGTGCTGAAGCGGCTCGGCCTGCCGTTCCGCACCATGACGCTGTGCACCGGCGATATGGGTTTTGGCGCGCGCAAGACTTACGACATCGAGGTCTGGCTGCCCGGCCAGAACGCCTATCGCGAAATCTCGTCCTGCTCGGTCTGCGGCGATTTCCAGGCCAGGCGCATGGACGCGCGCTACAAGGACAGGGACGGCAAGGGCAACCGCTTCGTCCACACGCTGAACGGCTCGGGCACCGCCGTCGGCCGCGCTCTTATTGCTGTCATCGAGAACTACCAGAATGAGGATGGCAGCGTAACCATTCCTGAAGCGCTTCGGCCTTACATGGGCGGTCTGGCAAAGATCGAATCGAAATAATGCGCATCCTGCTCACCAATGACGACGGCATCCATGCCGAGGGCCTGGCGTCGCTCGAGCGCATTGCCCGCACGCTGTCGGACGATGTCTGGGTGGTGGCGCCGGAGCAGGACCAGTCCGGCTACGCGCATTCGCTGTCGATCTCGGAGCCGCTGCGGCTGCGCAAGATCGGCGAAAAGCACTTTGCCGTGCGCGGCACGCCGACCGATTGCGTCATCATGGGCGTGAAGAAGATCCTGCCGGGAGCGCCGGACCTGATCCTGTCCGGCGTCAATTCGGGCGCCAACATCGCTGACGACGTCACCTATTCCGGCACCGTCGCCGGGGCCATGGAAGGCGCGCTGCTTGGCATCCGCTCGATCGCGCTCAGCCAGGCCTACTCCTATGTCGGCGAGGATCGCGTCGTTCCCTACGAGACCACCGAGACGCTGGCGCCGGCGCTCCTCAACAAGCTTGTCGCCTTGCCTCTGCCGGATGGCGTGCTGCTCAACGTCAATTTTCCGAATTGCCTTCCCGAAGAAGTCGCCGGCACCGTCGTGACCTCGCAAGGCAAGCTCGTGCACAGCCTGTGGGTCGACGAGCGCCGTGACGGACGCGGCCTGCCTTACTACTGGCTGCGCTTCGGCCGCGAGCCGGTCGAAGGCAAGAAGGGCACCGATCTCTACGCCATGCGCAACCGGCTGGTGTCGGTGACGCCGCTGCAGCTCGATCTCACCGCCCACGAAATCCGCGACCAACTGACCAAGGCACTTTCATGACCCTGCCACTCGACGACCGCGAAGGTTTTGCCGCCTTCCTGCTGCGCTTGCGCGGCCGGGGCGCGGTGCCGAAGGCATTGATCGCGGCTTTCGAGGCGACGCCGCGGCGCGGCTTCCTCTCCGGACAGTTTCATTCCATCGCTTGGTCGGACGGCATGCTGCCGATCGAGTGCGGCGAGGCGATCGAGGGCGCTGACCTCCAGGCCGCAGTGATCGCGGCTTTGGCCATCGAGCCGGGCAACCGGGTGCTCGAGATCGGCACCGGATCGGGCTACACGGCAGCGGTGATGTCGCGGCTGGCAGCGCGCATCGTCACCATCGACCGCTACAAGACGCTGACCGAGCAGGCCAGGCAGCGCTTCGAGGCGCTCGCCATCGGCAATGTCGTTGCCCGGCAGGCGGACGGTTCCAATGGATTGGCCAATGAGGGACCGTTCGATCGCATCGTCGCCTGGGCGGCCTTCGACAGCCTGCCACGCTTCCTGCTCGACCAACTGTCGAGCGGCGGCATCGTCATCACGCCGATCGGCCCGGAAGAGGGTGAGCAGGTGGTAGCCAAGCTGACCAAGGTCGGCAGCCGTTTCGAGCGCGAGGACATCGGCATCGTGCGGCTGCAGCCGATACTGCGCAGCGTCGCCGCCGTCATTTGATTCCCCGGCGCATCGCGCTCTCGGGAGACCGAAGCCTGTCGTTTCGTCATCCTAGGGTCTTCGCGACGGAGCTTCGCTCTAGGAGGGCTGACGGAAATCTCGACAGGCTCGACGCCTGCTCTAATATTTTAAGAAAATTTTCGCCAGATTCTAAGGGGTTAACCGGCCAGTAACATTAACGCGCTTTAATCATGCCTAGTTTGTACCGGGTCTGTGCGGGTTAGTGCGATGCAATTCAGTGTTTTGAAGGCAAACGGACGCAATCTGGCGCGTGGCTGCGCCGTCCTCATGATTGCAGGCGCCGCCGCGGGATGCAGTTCCCAGGTGGCGCGATTCAACGGTGTCGACGACGTCTTCACCTCCTCGACCAACAACCAGCGCGCCATCATCGACAAACAGGACGCCGCCCAGCCTTATCCGGGCGATGTCGCGGCATCTCCCGCACCGGTCGATGGTAGCCACACCCAGTCGGTCAGCCGCTCCAGCCTGGAACCGGTCTCGGTGCAGCAGTTGCCGCCGGTCTCGCAGCCCGCCCCGGCACTGTCGCCCGCCGCAAAGCCGGTGCGCACCGCCTCGGCCCCGGTGCTGGCGCCTCCCGCCACGCATGTCGACAGGACGACCACCGGCACTGTCGCCCCGGCGGCAAAGCCGTTCAAGGACGCGCAGCCCGATGCGCCGAAAATGGCGACGGCGGGCGGTACGCCGCATGCAACCGAGATCGTGGTCAGGGACGGCGAGACGATTTCCGGCCTGGCGCAGCGCTATAAGGTGCCGGCCGATGCGATCATGAAGGTCAACGGGCTGAGCGCGACCAAGGGATTGAAGACGGGCCAGAAGCTGGTCATCCCGGCCTATGCCTATTCAAGCAAAGCGACGCAGTCGAAAGTTGCCGACACCAAGCCGGCGAACAGCCCCAAGCCGCCGGCTACCGCGCCGGAGAAGCTCGCCGTGCTGCCGCAGCAGCCGAAACTCAAGGACGGCAAGTCCGCCGCGCAGGTCGACGCATCGGCCGCCGCGAGTGACCCGAAGAACGCCAAGCCTGCAACGCAGGTGGCCGCGGCCAAGCCGGCAGGCGCCGGCGGCATCTACACGGTCCAGCAAGGCGACTCGCTGTCTGCCATTGCCAGGAAGACCGGCGTCAGCGTGACCGCGCTCAAGCAGGCGAACGGCATGCAGGACGGCCTGCTCAAGATCGGCCAGACGCTGAAGGTTCCGGCCGGCGGGACAGTGACAGTCGCCGCCGCCAAGCCGGTCAAGGTCGACCCGGTGACGACCGCGACCACGCAGCCGGCGGCCAAGCCGACCGAAACGCTGGCGTCCTACACGCCGCCGAAGAAGGATGCCAAGGTCATCCAGCAGGCCGAGGATGACGACGCGGTGGCGCCGAATGCAACGGGCATCGGCAAGATGCGCTGGCCGGTGCGCGGCCGCGTGATCTCCAGCTTCGGTTCCGGCAAGGACGGCGTCGACATCGCGGTTCCCGAGGGCACGCCAGTCAAGGCGGCCGAGAACGGCGTCGTCATCTATGCCGGCGACGGGCTTAAGGAATTCGGCAACACTGTCCTGGTGCGCCACGAAAACGGGCTGGTCACCGTCTACGGCCATGCCAGCTCGATCGAGGTGCAGCGCGGCCAGAAGGTTAAGCGCGGCCAGGAGATCGCGCTGTCCGGCATGAGCGGCACCACCGACTCGCCGAAGCTGCACTTCGAAGTGCGCAAGAACTCGGCCCCGGTCGATCCGTCGGGCTATCTGGAATAGAACAATAAACGATTGCGGGCCGTCTGACCTCCAGTCCGGCTTGCCGGCTCAGCCCGCTCCGCAAGGGGCGGGCTTTTTCAGTGGCAGACGGCATCGGAGCCGCATTGGGCAAAACGCAGTTTCGCGACAGATCCTCGGCGACTCTCAAGCCTTCGTCGATCCGGTGAAGAAGCCCTCCAGTTCGGCGAAGCCCATGGCTTGTTCGGAAAACCGGAAGGTGCCTGCCGATCTCATCTCGCGCGCGGCGCGGACGAAGCTGCCGAAGGCGAGCCTCGCCAGCGCTGAGCCGACACTGATGCGCTTGACTCCGGCGTCCGCCAGTTCGGCCACGCCAAACGTCGCGCCCGGCATGCCCATCACGACATTGACCGGTTTCGTCACGGCGCCGCAGACGGTGCGGATCATGCCGAGGTCATGCGGGCCGGGCGCATAGAGCACATCGGCTCCCGCCTTCTCGAAAGCCTGCAATCTCAAAACGGTGTCATCCAGATCGGGGCGCCCCCACAGGAAGTTCTCGCAGCGCGCCGTCAGGACGAAATCATCCGACAGTGCGCGACGCGCCTGCGCCGCAGCCTCGATCCGCTCGACGGCGAGCTCAAAGCCGTAGATCGGATCCTCGCGTCTGCCAGTATGATCTTCGAGGGAACATCCGGCCAGGCCAATGCTGGCAGCGGCCTGGATCGTCTCGACGGCACTTTGCGGACTGTCGCCGAAGCCTTTTTCGAGATCGGCCGAGACAGGTAGCGGTGTCGCCGCCACGATGGCCCGGCAATGGCTTAGAGTGTCCTCTCGCGACACCTGCCCCTCGGCGACGCCAAGGGAGAACGCCATGCCGGCGCTGGTGGTGGCGAGGGCACGAAAACCCATGGCTGCCAGAATCCGTGCCGTGCCGATATCCCAGGGATTGGGAATGACGAACGCGCCCGGTTCCTCATGAAGCCTGCGAAACACTGCGCCCTTGCTTTCCAATTGCATCCCCTTCAGCCTTCGAGTCGCCGGAGCCTGATGGAAAATGGCACAAGACCTGGAACAAATAAAGAACATTGGTGCAGCCTCAGGCGCTTGTGACAGCCTGGCCGCCTGCCTTCGGTTTCGGATAACCGTCACTAGTCCTTGAGCGGCTTGCCGAGCCGGCCGGCCAGGTCCTGGGTGAATTGCCAGGCGACGCGGCCCGAGCGGCTGCCGCGCGTGGTTGCCCATTCCAGCGCTTCGGCGCGCAGCGTGTCGGGATCGATTGTCAGCCCATGATGGCGGACATAGCCGTCGATCATGTCGAGATATTCGTCCTGCGAGCATTTGTGGAAGCCGAGCCAGAGGCCGAAACGATCGGAGAGCGAGACCTTTTCCTCGACCGCTTCGGACGGGTTGATGGCGGTGGAACGCTCATTGTCGATCATGTCGCGCGGCAACAGATGCCGCCGATTTGACGTCGCATAGAAGATGACATTGGCCGGGCGGCCCTCGACGCCGCCTTCGAGCGCCGCCTTCAGCGACTTGTAGGACGTGTCGTCATGATCGAACGACAAGTCGTCGCAAAACAGGATGACGCGGAAAGGCGCCGCCTTCAGCAGGCCCATCAGCTTGGGCAGCGTGTCGATGTCTTCGCGGTGGATCTCGATGAGCTTCAGCGGCAGGTCGGACTTGGCTTTGGCGTTGATCTCGGCATGCACCGCCTTGACCAGCGAGGACTTGCCCATTCCGCGCGCGCCCCACAGCAGCACGTTGTTGGCGGCAAAGCCGGCGGCGAAGCGCTCGGTGTTGTCGACAAGGATGTCGCGCACGCGGTCGACGCCACGGATCAGGCCGATGTCGACGCGATTGACCTTGCGCACCGGCTCCAGATAGCCGGGATCGGCCTGCCAGACGAAGCAATCTGCGGCGGCAATATCCGTCTGCGGCACCGGCGGCGGGGCGAGGCGGGCGACCGCCTCGATCAGGCGGTCGAGCTTCCGGTTCAGGGCGTCAATGGTGCTGTCGGTCATGTCTGGTCTTTTTGTTCTGGCTTCAGGGAGCATGCAGAGCACAAAATCCACTCTTTCGCGGCGGGATAAGAACCGGTTCCAACCTTCTGTCGGAGCATGATCTTTTCCAGAAGTCGCGTCCGGCTTTCGGCGACCATGCTCTAACACGGGGCCAACGGCCGGAAAAGCGGCGGATTTGCCCGCTAGCGCAGTTGCATTGGGAACTTTACCGACTATATTCCGGCCAAATTTCGCGGGGCCGCCTTGTGGCGGTTTTCATCATCCAGGAGTTCTTGATGTTCGTTACACCGGCATACGCCCAGGGCGTCGGCGCCTCGCCAGACATGTTCATCAGCATTTTGCCGTTTGTCCTGATTTTCGTGATCATGTATTTTCTAATCATCCGGCCGCAGCGCACGCAGCTGAAGAAGCGCCAGGAAATGCTCGCGGCGGTGCGCCGCGGCGATACGGTCGTGACCGGCGGCGGTTTCGTCGGCAAGGTGACCAAGGTGATCGACGATAACGAGCTCGAGATCGACCTCGGCGGCACCAAGGTGACCGCATTGCGTTCGACGATCGCCGACGTGCGCGTCAAGGGCGAGCCGGTGGCGAACCAGAACGCCAAGAAATAATCCAATTCCAGGCGGAACGCTGCCGCTTGTACGCCTGAACGGACGACAGACATGCTCTATTTCTCGCGCCTGAAGATGATCCTGATCTGGCTGGCCGTGGCCGCCACCGTGGTCCTCGCCGCGCCCAATCTGTTCCCTGCCAGCACATTGGCCAAGCTGCCCGACTGGGTGCCGAAGCGGCAGATGACGCTCGGCCTCGATCTGCAGGGTGGCTCGCACATCCTGCTCAGGATGGATCCGAACGATCTGATCAAGGACAGGCTGCAGACGACACGTGACGAGATCAGGACGCTGCTGCGCGACGCCAAGGTCGGCTATACCGGCCTGTCCGGATCGGGCCGCACCGTGCAGGTCCGCATCTCCGATCCCGCTCAGATCGATGCCGCCAAGACGGCGCTGAAGCCATTGACCACTCCGGTGGCGGCGGGTCTGTTCACCGGCGGCTCCGTCCAGGAGATGACGCTGGATGACTCCGAGCCCGGCCTGCTCAAATTCTCGGTCACCGACGCCGGCATCAAATACCGCACGTCGACGGCGCTGACGCAGTCGATCGAGGTCGTCGAGCGCCGCGTCAACGAACTCGGCACGACGGAGCCGATCGTCCAGCGGCAAGGCGACGACCGCATCCTGGTCCAGGTGCCGGGCCTGCAGGATCCGCAGCGGCTGAAGGAAATCCTCGGCCAGACCGCCAAGCTGACCTTCCAGTTGGTCGACCAGTCGATGCCGGTGCAGGATGCGCTCAACGGCCGTCCGCCGGCTGGCTCCACGGTCCTCTATTCGCAGGACGATCCGCCGGTTCCCTATCTGATCGAGAACCGCGTCATCGTCTCAGGTGAGAACCTGGCCGATGCGCAAGCGACGTTCAACTCCCAGACCAACGAGCCGGTGGTTTCGTTCACCTTCGATTCCAAGGGCGCGTCGCGCTTCGGCCAGGCGACATCCCAGAATGTCGGCAAGCCGTTTGCCATTGTCCTCGACAATCAGGTGATCTCGGCGCCAGTGATCCGTGAGCCGATCCTGGGCGGTTCCGGACAGATTTCCGGCAATTTCACGGCCCAAAGCGCCAACGATCTGGCAGTGCTGCTGCGCGCCGGCGCGCTGCCGGCGACACTGACCGTAATCGAAGAGCGCACCGTCGGTCCGGGCCTCGGTCAGGATTCCATCCATGCCGGCAAGGTTGCCGGTATCATCGGTTCGATCCTGGTGGTGGCGTTCATGTTCGTCGCCTATGGCTTCCTCGGCTTCCTCGCCAACATCGCGCTGGCCGTGCATGTGGCGATGATCATCGCGCTGTTGTCGTTGCTAGGCGCCACACTGACCTTGCCTGGCATCGCCGGCATCGTGCTGACCATCGGCATGGCAGTCGATTCCAACGTTCTCATCTATGAGCGCATTCGCGAGGAGCGACGAAGCGGCCGCTCGGTGATCCAGGCGATCGACACCGGTTTCACCAAGGCTCTGGCGACCATCGTCGATTCGAACGTCACGGCGCTGATCGCGACTGTGGTGCTGTTCTGGATCGGCACCGGACCGGTGAAAGGGTTTGCCATCACCTTCGCCATCGGCATTCTGACCACTGTCTTCACCGCCTTCACCTTCACCCGGCTGCTGGTGTCGATCTGGCTTCGCCGCGCCCGCCCGAAGGAATTGCCGCGGGCACCGGTGACCTTCGTTCCGCCCGGCACGAAAATACCGTTCATGGGCATCCGCCGCTGGACGTTCGCGCTGTCGACGGTGCTGTCGATCCTGTCTGTCGTGCTGTTCATGACCGTCGACATCAATTACGGCATCGACTTCAAGGGCGGCTCGCTGATCGAGGTGCAGGCCAAGAATGGCAACGCCGATCTTGCCGATATCCGGGGCAGGCTGACGGAGCTGAACATCGGCGAGGTGCAGGTGCAGCAGTTCGGCGAGCCGACCGACGTGCTTATACGCGTCGGCACGCAGGACGGCGGCGAGAACGCCGAACAGACGGTTATCGACAAGGTGCGTGGCGAACTGCAGGACCAGTATGATTTCCGCCGCGTCGAAGTGGTGGGGCCGACTGTCTCCGGCGAACTCGCCAAGCAGGGCACCATCGCGATGCTTGTCGCGCTGTTCGGCATCCTGATCTATGTCTGGTTCCGCTTCGAATGGCAGTTCGCGGTCGGCGCCATCATTGCCACCGTGCACGATATCGTCATGACACTTGGCTTCTTCGTCATCACCGGTCTCGAGTTTAACCAGTCGTCGCTGGCGGCGATCCTGACCATCATCGGCTATTCGTTGAACGATACGATCGTCGTTTATGACCGTGTCCGCGAGGATCTGCGAAAATACAAGAAGATGCCGTTGCCGCATTTGTTGAACAACGCCATCAACGAGACGCTGTCGAGAACGACGCTGACAGCGGTGACGACGATCCTGGCGCTTCTGGCGCTGGTGCTGTTCGGCGGCGAGGTGATCCGGTCGTTCACGCTGGCGATGCTGTTCGGCGTGGTCTTCGGCACCTATTCGTCGATCTTCATCGCCGCGCCGCTGCTGATCCTGTTCAAGTTGCGGCCGCAGGCCGCGACCGCCGACGAGGAGAAGCCGGTGAACGGCGGCAAAGCCGTGGCGACCTGACGGCCACGCCAGTGGCCAAGGGGATCGTAATCCGCGAGGCGCATTTCCCTGGCCGGGCGCCGATCGAGGCCTATGGCAATGGCGGCTTCCGCTTCGCCGATATGTCGCATCGTGGCTCGCTGCTGTGCCTGCCGTCCGGCATCCATGGCTGGGAGCCGGCCGATCCGCTGGCGCTGACGGCGGCTGATTTCGACAAGCTCCTGGCCGAGGCCGGCAAGGTCGAGATCCTGCTGGTCGGCACCGGCAAGGATCTGAGGCCACTGCCGGCAGCCCTGCGCGCGGCGCTGAAGGAGGCCGGTATTTCGGCGGACCCGATGTCGACGGGGGCTGCCGTGCGGACCTACAATGTGCTTTTGGCCGAGGAGCGCGCCGTAGCCGCAGCGCTCATCGCCGTCGACTGACCGTGTCCGATACCGCCAAAATCGTCATGGACGCGGTGCGCGCCGCCGACCATGACCGCTATGTCAGTGCGCTCTACGCGCCGGCGGACAGGCGCGACGCGCTGTTTTCGCTCTATGCCTTCAATGCCGAGATCGCTGGTGTCCGCGACCGCATCCACGAGCCGCTTCCCGGCGAAGTGCGGCTGCAATGGTGGCGCGACGTCATCGCCGCTGAGGGCGAAGTCACCGGCAACCCGCTCGCCGATGCGCTGAAGGCGACGATTTCCGCCCACCGCTTGCCGAAATCCGCCTTCGACAACATGCTCGAAGCGCGCATTTTCGATCTCTACGACGATCCGATGCCGTCGCGTACCGACCTCGAAGGCTATTGCGGCGAGACGGCAGCGGCGCTGATTCAGTTCGCGGCGATGGTGCTCTATCCGGTTGAGGCGCCGCGTTTTGCAGAACTCGCGGGCCGGGCCGGCTGTGCGCAGGCAATGACCGGTCTTTTGCTGCTGTTGCCATTGCATCGCAAGCGTGGGCAGTGCTTCGTGCCGATGGATGTGCTTGCGGCGGCGGGCTCCTCGCCGGAAGAGTTCGTCAAAGGCGACGGCGGTCCCGGCGCGCAACGCGCCGTGGCAGCGATGATCGCGCTGGCGCGCGAGCATCTTGCGGCTTTCGAACAGGGCGCTCAGGCCTTGCCGGCGTCGCTGCGCCCGGCCTTCCTGCCGCTTGCCCTGACACGCACCTATCTCGACAGGATGGAAAGGCACTCACCGCTCGATGGCGTGGTGCGGCTGCCAGCCTTGCGCCGGCACTGGCTGCTGCTGCGCCGTGCCTCGAAAGGCTGGCCGCCCCTTTGACGTAAACGTCAATCATGGTAGGACTCCCGCCGGGTCGAAACCGAGTGCGAAAACATCCGCCGGCCTGGAGGAGATCGCTTCATGAGCCTGCCTGTGCTGGTCGCACTTGTCGTCTTCGGCATTGCGCTGTCGGTCGCGGCCGTGCATTTCACGGGCGGCACAAAGACAGCGACGCTCGCCGGTGCCGATCAGGCATTGAGCCGTTTCGCGGAGGACTTTCCCGATGAAGTGGCGACGTTGGTTCGGCTGACGGCGGACGCCAGGACGGGGTTTCTCGATCTTGGGAATGGGCGCACCGGCATCGTCCACAGCATCGGCGACTGCTTTTTGACCCGCATCGTCACAGCCAGCGACATTGTTGCCCTGGATGTCGACGACAGCGGCGCCATCCTGCTCAAGCTCGCAGACTTCACCTGGGAGGGCGGCCGCTTTGCCTTCGCCGACAGAACTGATGCCAAGAGCGTCGCAGCGGCGCTTGGGCTGGACAATCCGGGGCTGGCCAGGGAGGCCGCGTGATGGACGACTACAATTTCCCGCAGGTCACCCAGCTTGCCATTCCGTTCTTCGTCGGCGCGATCCTGATCGAATTGTGGCTGGTGCGCACCGGCCGCGCCAAGGGATCGTTCGAGACGCACGATACGTTGACCAGTTTGATGATGGGGACAGGCAATGTCGTTGCCGGGCTGCTGCTCGGCGTCGTCTCCTATTGGGCGCTGCTGTGGCTCTGGCAATTCCGGTTCTTCAATCTGGGCTTGTCGGCCTGGGTCTTTTTGGCGGCCTTCCTGCTCGATGATCTGCGCTACTATGTCTACCACCGCATCGCGCACCGGGTGCGCTGGGTGTGGGCCGAACACGTCAACCACCATTCCAGCCAGCACTACAATCTGTCGACCGCACTCAGGCAGAGCTGGACCGGCCTGTTTACCTTCATGTTCGTGCTGCAGGCGCCGCTGGTGCTGCTCGGCTTCCATCCGGCGGTCATCGCCTTCACCTTCGGCTTCAACCTCGTCTGGCAGTTCTGGATCCACACCGAGGCGATCGGCAAGATGTGGGGCTGGTTCGAGTTTATCTTCAACACGCCCTCGCATCACCGCGTCCATCACGCCACCAATCCGCGCTATCTCGACGCTAACTTTGCCGGCACGCTGATCGTCTGGGATCGCATGTTCGGCACCTTCGTCGAGGAACTGGAAGAGGACCGGCCGCGCTACGGCATCGTCAAGAACATCGGCACCTTCAATCCGCTGAAAGTGGCTTTTCACGAGTGGATCGGCATGTTCGCGGATGCCTTCGCGCCGGGGCTGACACGGCGCCAGCGTCTCAATTATCTGATCAAGCCACCGGGCTGGAGCCATGACGGTTCGCGCGAGACGTCGGAGAGTTTGAAGGCCGCCTATGTCAGGCGAAACCCTGGTGAGGCGGGCAAGCCGGGCCTGCCGGCAGCGGGTGTCGAACCGGCTGAGTAGCTACTCCGCCGCTTCGGCCGCCCGCGCAGGCAAGCCCAGCCATTCCCTGCAGTCTGCCACTGCGCGCGACGTCACGGCGCGCCGCTTGGCGACGGTCTTGTCCTTGCCGCGCAGGCGTTTGCCCTCGGCTTTCGGCGCTTCCACCGGCGGAAACAGCCCGAAATTGACGTTCATCGGCTGGAAGGAGCGTTTTCCGGGCTCATCGTCGGAAACGATATGGCCGCCGGTGATGTGGTTGAGCAGCGCGCCGAATGCAGTGGTCAGCGGCGGCAGCGATGGCTGATGGCCGAGCCTTTCGGCGGCAGCGAAGCGTCCTGCCAGCAGACCGATCGCGGCGCTCTCGACGTAGCCTTCGCAGCCGGTGATCTGGCCGGCGAAGCGCAGGCCGGGCCGCGACTTCAGTTGCAGCGATTGATCGAGCAGGGTCGGCGAATTGATGTAGGTGTTGCGGTGCAGGCCGCCCAACCGGGCGAAGTCGGCGTTTTCCAGGCCGGGAATGGTGCGAAACACGCGCACCTGCTCGGCATGCTTCAGCTTGGTCTGGAAACCGACCATGTTGTAGAGCGTGCCCAGCGCATTGTCCTGCCGCAACTGCACCACGGCATGGGCTTTTACCGTCGGATTGTGGGCATTGGTCAGCCCCATCGGCTTCATCGGTCCGTAGCGCAGGGTCTCGACGCCGCGCTCGGCCATCACCTCGATCGGCAGGCAGCCGTCGAAATAGGGCGTGCCTTCCCATTGTTTGAATTCGGTTTTCTGGCCCTCGACCAGCGCCTGCACGAAGGCCAGATACTGCTCCTTGTCCAGGGGACAGTTGATGTAGTCCTTGCCGGTGCCGCCGGGGCCGACCTTGTCGTAGCGCGACTGGAACCAGCAGATGTCCATGTCGATCGTGTCGAAATGCACGATCGGCGCGATAGCGTCGAAGAAGGCCAGCGCGTCGGCGCCGGTCGCCTCGGCAATCGACTGGGCAAGCCCAGGTGCGGTCAACGGGCCGGTGGCGATGATCGCCTGGTCCCAGTCCGCCGGCGGCAGGCCCGGCACTTCCTCGCGCTGGATGGTTATCAGCGGATGCGCCTCGAGCTTCCTGGTCACGGCCTCGGAAAATCCGTCGCGATCGACGGCGAGCGCGCCACCCGCGGGCACCTGGTTGGCGTCGCCGGCGCTCATGATCAGCGAGCCGGCCAACCGCATTTCGGCATGCAGCAGACCGACGGCGTTGTTTTCGGCATCGTCGGAGCGGAAGGAATTGGAGCAGACAAGCTCGGCCAGCCCGTCGGTCTTGTGCGCATCGGTGCCGCGAACCGGGCGCATTTCATGCAGCACGACCGGCACGCCGGCTTGCGCCGCTTGCCACGCCGCTTCGGAACCGGCGAGGCCGCCGCCGATGATGTGAATGGGATTTTTGCTCATGAGCGCCGGAATAATCGCTTGTAGCTGCGATTGCAATTACACGCTGTTGCCGCTTGGCGCCGCAATTGTCTACGATCGGGGAATGGACGGGAGTCTCGGGTTCTTTGCCAGAGCGACATTTATGGCAGTCGCGATCGCCATGGGCGGATCAACGGCCGCCGGCGAACTGGCCGCGACGGCTTCCAAGCGGATCCCGATATGCCACGGCTACAGTTGCAACTATCGCACGATACTCGCGCTTGGCCCCGCTGACGGCGCGCGTTTCCGCGCTATCCTGCGTGCGGGTGCAGGCTCGGCCCAAGCCGAGCGTTCCGCAATTTCGAAGGCTGTGCGCTATTTCGAGCAGCGCATTTTGCGGGCCACCGGCGTTCGCGATCTGCCGCAGTCGCAATTCGGTGCATCGCGCATCAGGGGCCAGATGGATTGTGTCGACGAATCGACCAATACGCATGCGCTGCTGGTCTATCTTGCCGAGCGAAGATTGCTCAGGTTTCACAAGGTAGAGGGCAATGCCTCGCGAGGCCTGTTTGTCGACGGGCGCTATCCCCATTGGACGGCGGTGATCAGCGACCGCGGCGGCACCGAATGGGTGGTGGATTCCTGGTATGCGGCGATGGGCGGCGCGCCGGACATTTTTCCGCTGAGCCGGTGGAAGGAGCAGGGCGTGCTGCAAAGTGGTGCGCTGGACTGACGACAGGGACGTCCCGCCAAAACGGCTTTCGGAGTACCTGAAAAACAACAACACCCGCCGGGGGAGGAGGTCCGGCGGGTGTCGTTTTGGTGGTCGATCCTCGGGAGGAGGTGAAGATCGACCGTATTCGTCATCGCCGGGGAGGAGGTCGGCTTTGACGAAATTCTTTTCGCCTGAAGACGAAATCTCTTTCGCTTCGTGAAAGGGGGGCGAAACCCTTTTAGGGAAACAACGCCCGCCGCGGGAGGAGGTGCGGCGGGCGCCGTTTTGGTGGTCAACCCTCGGGAGGAGGTGAAGGCTGACCGTATCCGTCAGGGTCGGGGAGGAGGTCGACCCTGGCGAAATTCCTTAACTTCAGAGCGCCTTGCGGGCGACGTGCTTGATCTCGTCGCGGATGATGCCGAGATCATGGAGCTGGCGGTTCGAAAGGCGACCCAGCTCGTTAACGGTGTCGCGGTAAACGCGCCAGTTACGATAGTTACGGATCAGGTTCATTGTCGTTCTCTTTTCAAACTGGTTCGGACCATTTGCGGCCCGAAGAGGATTAGACCGCCTTGCGGGCGACGTAGTGGATGTCGCTGCGGCCGATGCCGAGGTCGTTCAGTTCACGGTTCGACAGGCGGCTCAGCTCGGACACGGTGTTCCGGTAGCGGCGCCAGTTGCGATAGTTGCGGATCAGGTTCATGGTAGTCTCGTTTCGTCTTTCTTTCGGATCATTCCGTCTTTCTGTATGCCGTTAAGATAGGTGGGGTCATATCGATTTAAAAGCGCTATCGCTGCATGGCAGCAATGCAAATTGTGCAATGCACCATTAACGCGCGTTCACCTCTTGAACACAAACAAACCCGAATCGGAAAATGCCGTAGCGTCAACGGCTTGGCCGGCTCGGCTGAAAAAAAGACCAAGCTGGGGGAAAAGACATGGCGAGCTATGCGTCGCGGGCCAAATCGGACATTGCGAGATGGCTCGAGGCTGGGCTGATCGACGGGCTGACGGCCGATGCGCTGAGGCGCGACGTCGAAGCCAATGAACGGAAGTCGCTGAGCTTCGGTTCGATCCTGGCGATGATGGCGGCCATGTTGTTTGGCGCCGCCATCCTGATCTTCGTCGCCGCCAACTGGGAGGCCATTCCGCGGCTGGCGCGGGTCGCCGCACTCTTCGCCATCATCCTTGCCGGATATGTCGGTGGTGCGCTGCTGAAGACCCGCGACCACGCGGCGATCGGTGAGGCATTCTGGATCATCGCGGCGGCGGCGTTCGGCGGGTCGATCGCGCTGATCGGCCAGATGTACCATCTGACCGGCGACGAGGCGTCGGCGCTGATCACCTGGGGTGCCGGCACGGCGCTGGCGGCGGTGGCATTGCGCTCGAACCCGCTGACCGTCGCTTCCGTCGGCATCGCCGATGCCTGGCTGTTCGTCAAAGGATTCGACTATTTCAAGCGTACGGAATTTCCGCATTTCTTCGTCGTCATGGCCATCGTGCTGTTCGCCATTTCGTTCTGGACCCGCAGTCAGGCGGCGCGGCACCTGATCATCCTGTCGGTCCTCTGCTATCTCGTGCTGTTCGTGATTGACTATGACACGCTGCAGGTCGCCATCCCGTTGGCGATCGTCTCGGCGCTGCTCTTTGCAGTGGCGGTCTTTGCCGCCGAGCCCGTCGACCGGATTGTCCAACTCGGCGGCCGGTTGCCCTTGCACGCCTTGATCGGCTTCCTCACAGGACTGGCGATGCTCCAGATGGAGCTCGCCGGCGATGCCAGCTACAACAGCGGCTTCGCCATTGCCTCGGCGGTTGCACTGGCGGGTATCGTCGCGGCGATCATGCTGGGCGGCCGCGAGAGCCGAGGCCTGCGCTGGGTTGCCTATGCCGGCTTCGCCTTCGAACTCGCCATCATCTATGTGGTGATGCTGCAGTCGATGCTCGACACCGCAGGCTTCTTCCTGGCCGCTGCCGTGCTTCTCGGCATCCTGGCGCTTGTCATCATCCGCATCGAGAAACGCATGAAGGCGCCGCGCGCCGAAGGAATGGCAGCGTGATGACCGGGAAAAGACTAATCATCTCGGCGCTGGTGCTGGCGCTCGTCCAGATCGGCTTTTTGAGCTGGATCATCGCCGGTAGGGCAGCGATCCTGCGCGACGGCAAGGAAGTGCTCTTGAAGGTCGAGCCGATCGATCCGCGCGACCTCTTGCGCGGCGACTATATTCGCCTTGGCTACGAGATATCGCGTATTCCGGTGAAAATGATCGCCGACATCCCCGCCGACAAACTCTCGAGCGACGACACCTCGATCGTGGTCAGGCTGAAAAAGGGCGCCGACGGCTATTGGCAGCCGACAGCGGCCTGGTTTGGCCAGGCGCCGACGGCTGCCGCCTCCGATGAAGCCGATATTGTCGGACATGTTGGCGAGGGTTGGAGTTTGCGCGAAGAGGGAGGCTCGATCGCGCCGGACTACGGCATAGAGCGCTTCTATCTGCCGGAAGGCGAGGGCATAGCAATCCAGAACGACATGCGGGTGCGGCCTTTCGCCGTCCGGGTCGCAATCGCTGCCAACGGCACTCCGCAGATCAAGGCGCTGATGGACGGCGACAAGACGTTGTTCGAGGAACCGCTTTATTAGACACGGCCAGTCGCGCCGCATGCTCGTCGCTCTTCGCCAGTCTCCGTGACCGTTCGTCTGGAACTCGAGTGAAGTATGACAATTGAACTGACGGCGCCGGCACGACATCAATGTCGACACTGTTTTGCGCGTCGCCTAGTCGTAGGGGGGTTTTCATTTGGCGAGCCAATGCTCTGTTTTTGGTGCGGATGAAGGGACTCGAACCCCCACGCCTTTCGGCACTGGAACCTAAATCCAGGGCGTCTACCAATTCCGCCACATCCGCGTCGCCCGGCAATCCCATGTAGCCATCATTCTGTCAATGTCAGAGCCAAAATGTCGGTCAAACACGGAAACGCGAAGAGAGTTGAAAATTAGCCTCGCCTGTGACAAAAGGCGTGTCGAATGTGACGGGATGCGACGATCCGCTTCTGCAGAATGTGATAAGAAGTAGGAAAAACAAAGACTTATTCACATTTTGGAGCGCAGTTTGGGAGGATTTGACCACGGTCAAATCGCCAGGTTCCGTACCAAAAGCCATTTCCGGCAGGATTATACCGGCAGGCTGTGAACGGCAGAGGCCGTGGCAGTCTCATTGGTGAAAACAAAGGTTTTACGATGCAGGTCACCGAAACGCTCAACTCCGGTCTCAAGCGCGAGATCAAGATCACCGTGCCGGCCGGTGACATGGAAGCCAAGTTGATGGCGCGGCTGTCGGACGCCCGCAACAAGGTTCGCATCAACGGCTTCCGTCCCGGCAAGGTGCCGGTGCAGCACCTGCGCAAGGTCTACGGCAAGTCGTTCATGGCCGAGGTGGTCAACGAGATCCTCAATGATTCGACCCGTTCGATCATCACCGGGCGCGGCGAAAAGGCCGCCATGCAGCCCGAAGTGATCATGACCGAGGACGAGAAAGAGGCCGAGAAGATCCTGGCCGGCGGTGCCGACTTCGAGTTCCGCCTCAACTACGAGATCATCCCGGCGATCGAGATCAAGGATTTCTCCGACATCAAGGTGACGCGCCAGGTGTTCGACGTTCCGGACACCGAGATCGACGAGCAGGTCAAGCGCATCGCCGAATCGGCACGCAGCTACGAGCCGAAAACCGGCAAGGCCGCCGAGGGCGACCGCGTCAGCATTGACTATGTCGGCAAGATCGGCGGCGAGGCCTTCGCTGGCGGCGCCGGCAACGACCAGCCGCTGGTGCTCGGCTCCAAGGAATTCATCCCGGGCTTCGAGGACCAGCTGATCGGCGCCAAGGCCGGCGACGCGAAGCTCGTCACCGTGACCTTCCCCGAGAATTACCAGGCGGCGCATCTGGCCGGCAAGGAAGCCACCTTCGACGTCACCGTCAAGGAAGTGGCCCAGCCCGGCGCGCTGGAGATCAATGACGAGACGGCCAAGAACCTCGGCCTGGAATCGCTGGAGCGCCTGCGCGAAGTGGTGCGCGGCCAGATCGAGAACCAGTTCGGTTCGATGACGCGCCAGAAGGTCAAGCGCCAGTTGCTCGATCAGCTAGATGCTTCCTATTCGTTCGAGGCGCCCTCGAAGCTGGTCGAGGCCGAGTTCAACAACATCTGGAGCCAGGTCAATCGCGATCTCGAAGCCGCCGGCCGCACCTTCGCCGACGAAGAGACGACGGAAGAAGAGGCGCGCGCCGAGTATATGCGGCTTGCCGAGCGCCGGGTGCGCCTCGGCCTGGTCCTGGCCGAGATCGGCGAGAAGGCCGGCGTCACGGTTTCGGACGAGGAATTGCAGCGCGGCCTGTTCGAGCAGGTGCGCCGCTATCCGGCGAACCAGCAGCAGGAAGCCTTCGAATTCTACCGCAGCAACCCCGAGGCGCTGAACACGCTGCGTGCGCCGATGTTCGAGGAGAAGGTCGTCGACCATCTGCTCGGCCAGATCTCGGTGACCGACGTCAAGGTCAGCAAGGAAGAGCTGATGGCCGACGACGAGGAGGCCGAGACGGCCAAGGCCAAGCCGGCGAAGAAGGCCGCTGCAAAGAAGGCTGAGCCGGCCGCCGACGCGGAAGAGCCCAAGAAGAAGGCCGCGCCGAAGAAAAAGGCGGCCAAGGACGCCGAGTAGTTCGGCACGCCGATCAAATCGCGAAAGGCCGCCTTCGGGCGGCCTTTTTCGTTGTTGCGCCCTGTGGCCACGGCGCAACAGGGGCGCCCTCGAATGGTGGCATCCGGCTGGCGATAGGAAACCTTGATCATTATCTGCGCTTCTGTTGCAAACCGTGGGTGTTGGAGGCATCGTTGAGGCTGTTCGTCGAAATCGGCGGCGTGGTGGCTGCGGCGCTCGTTCTTCTTGCTTCGCTGTGCGACACGGCCGAGGCCGGCCTCGACAACTGGCGTTTCGACACCGGCGGCGACGGCGTGGCGACCGCCTCGCTCCATGCCAGCAACAAGCTCATCACCGGCGGCGGCGCGCTCAGCTACAGCCCGGTCCTGACCATTGCCTGTCGAGCCAGCGGTGAACCGCGCTGGAGCGAATGGCTGCAGCTCAACGATGCCGTCTCGGCCAGCCGCAAGATCACCATGTCGATCACGCTCGACGATGGCGGCAAATTCGATGAAAGCTGGTCCGTCGGCACGCGCGGCAGGATGCTGGTCAGGGACGGCGCCGACGGTGTGAAGCGGCTGGTGTCGGCAAACCGGCTCCTGCTTTCCTGGCGGTTCGGCCTGCTGGCGGGGAGGGGCGAGGCCGACTTCGACCTTGCCGGGCTTGGCGAGGCGGTCGACCAGATTGCCGGGATATGCAACACCGATCCGCCTTGACCGTGTATCCCCAACCATTGATTGAGTTCTCTACCTGCTGGGAAGATTCCGTGGTATGTAGGTGCCGCAATTCCACAGGGGGGACGCGGATACTCCGCTCCGCCGAACTAGGTGCATGCCGGCGAAAGAACTGGCACGCGCAGATCGTCGGAGGACGATCAGGGAGGAAATGCTAATGCGCGCAGTCGGGTTTCTAGTCGTGGTTTTCGTCGCAACCTTCTTCGCAAGCCAGTCGCAGGCACAGGACGTCGCGGCGGGCGAGAAAGTCTTCACGAAATGCAAGGCCTGCCACGTCGCGGACGAGGACAAGAACAAGATTGGTCCGTCGTTGCACGGCGTGATTGGCCGCACTGCCGGCACGCATCCGGACTTCAAATACTCCGAAGCCATGGTCGCGGCCGGCACATCCGGCGTCAAATGGGACGAACCGACGCTGGCGGCCTACCTTCACGATCCCAAGGCTCTGGTCAAAGGCACCAAGATGGCGTTCCCCGGCCTCAAGAAGGACGAGGAGGTCGCCAACGTCATCGCCTATCTGAAGCAATTCTCCCCGTAACCCCGATCTTTCACCGGCAGACATGTCGACCCGGGAAAGCCACATCGAGGATACCGGCATCCACCTCTCGGAAGCGACGGCCGGGGATTTCTTCGCGCTTTTGAAACCACGCGTCATGGCGCTTGCCGTTTTCACCGCTTTCGTCGGCCTGATGGTGGCGCCGGTCATGATGAACCCGGTCATCGCGGTGATCGCAATAAGCGCCATCGCGGTTGGAGCCGGCGCCGCCGGGGCGCTCAACATGTGGTACGACGCGGATATCGATGCGTTGATGTCGCGCACCGCAAAGCGGCCGGTGCCGTCCGGCCGTGTTAGGCCAGGCGAAGCGCTTGGCTTCGGCCTGGTGCTTTCGGCGCTGTCGGTCATAACGCTCGGCGTGCTGGTGGGATGGCTTGCCGCGTCGCTGCTGGCCTTCACCATCTTCTTCTATGTCGTGATCTATACGATGTGGCTGAAACGCTCGACGCCGCAGAACATCGTCATAGGCGGCGCCGCGGGCGCACTTCCTCCTGTCATCGGCTGGGCGGCGGCCACCGGCGCCGTCGGCATCGAAAGCCTGATCCTGTTCCTGATCATCTTCCTCTGGACGCCGCCGCATTTCTGGGCGCTCGCGCTGTTCAAAGTCGGCGACTACGCCGCCGCGGGCATACCCATGATGCCGAACGTTGCCGGCGAAGCGTCGACGCGAAAGCAGATCTTCGTCTATTCGCTCGTTCTGGCGCCGATCGGCGTGCTGCCGTGGCCCTTCGGTTTCGCCAGCCTTTATTTCGGGATCGCTTCGGCCGCATTGGGCGCCGGCTTCATCTGGCAGGCGTGGAAGGTTCTGGCGGCTCCCGGCCAGGAGATGAGGCCCGCCAAGACGCTATTTGCCTATTCGATCCTCTATCTCTTTGCGATCTTCGCGATGCTGCTTGCCGACACGATCGCGACGCGCGCGCTTGTTTCAGCCGGCGGTTGACGGCACGAGCGGTAGTGCCGGTCGGGCACTTGCTGCATGAAGATCGTGCATTCGGCTCACGTCACATCGGCAGAGCGCAGAATCCCAGCAGCAACAGAATCACTATGCCGAGGCCCAGTATGAGAACAGTCCTTGTGTCCATGACATGACCTTCACCGTTCACCGGCATAGAATATCGAAGAAGAGCCTCCAGAGCTAGCGTGGCCGTCCCAGCCATCTTCAACAAAGGGCGACAAATCCCCTGTAGGAGAGTATGTTGTTTGCGGTGCAGGTTGCGGTTCGCGTGGCCAGTCACGCTGAACGATGCACCGTGAAACCGCGACCTTACCGGACCTGGTCTGGAGGAACGGGCATGACAAGTTTTCACGTGATAGCAGGCGCCAGCGAAACGCTGGAACATACCAAGATTCGAAAAATCGGTGTTTCCGACCTTTTTGATGCGCTCAGGCGTGGCGTCGATGATTTCATGATCAAACCGTCGCACATCGTTTTTCTCTGCCTGATCTATCCGCTGGTGGGCGTCGTGCTCGCCGCCTGGACATCGGGCGCCAATGCGTTGCCGCTGCTGTTTCCGCTGGTGTCCGGCTTTGCGCTCATCGGCCCGTTCGCGGCGATCGGCCTCTATGAGATCAGCCGCAGGCGGGAAGCCGGGCTCGATACTTCGTGGAGACACGCCTTCGAGGTCAGGAATTCTCCGGCGCTGCCGGCCATCGCGGCGGTCGGGATCATGCTGTTTTCGATCTTCATCGCCTGGCTTTTGACCGCGCAGCTGTTCTACCAACAGCTGTTCGGCCCGGCGCCGCCTGAATCGATATCCAGCTTCATCAACGAAATATTCGCCACCGGACGCGGCTGGACGCTGATCATCCTGGGGCACGCCATCGGCTTCGCGTTTGCCGTGGTCGTGTTGTGCACAACGGTGGTTGCTTTCCCGCTGCTGCTCGACCGTGACGTCGGCGCCTACGAAGCCATCCACACCTCGGTTCGCGTGGTGCTGGCCAACCCGATCGTCATGGCTGTGTGGGGGCTGATTGTCGCCGTCGCGCTGATCATCGGCTCGCTGCCGGTGTTTGCGGGGCTGGCCGTCGTGCTGCCGGTCCTTGGCCATGCCACCTGGCATGTCTATCGCAAGGTGGTGGATTCGTCGCCGCCTGCCAGACCTGCCGATTGAGGACGTCCCGCCAGCCAGCACCGGCGAGAAGGCCGGTGCTGGCTGGCGGGCGATAGCTTTCAGTAAGCCGGATGGCTGAAGCGGGCTTGGCGTGCGTCCACGGTCAGGTCGCGGAAATCCTTGCCGCTGACATGCACCAGCGTCCTGTGGTCGCCGCCCTCGAAATAGACATCGTCGGCGGCACCAAGGCTCTCATCGACGATGACGGGCACATCGTAGGCCGCGCCGATCGGCGGAACGGCGCCGATGTCGCAATCGGCGAAAAGCGAAACCACCTCGTCTTCGGAGGCGAGACCAAGACGCCTGTCCATGACGTCCTGCAACGCGCCGAGTTCGATCCTGTGGGTGCTTGGAACCACGGCCAGCGCATAGCCAAGTTCGTGGTGAACGACCACCGATTTGGCCATGATGCTGCCCGGCACATGCGCAGCTATGGCGGACTGCCTGGTTGTGGATGTGCGGTGATGCGCGACGGTGTCGTAGGAAATTCCCTTGCCGTCGATATAGTCCTTCAGTCTGTTGGCGATCGTCATCTTGGGCCTCCCTTGCCGGAGTTCGCGATGCGCGCGGGGAACGAGAGCAGTCATTCTCCCGATATCGCTTCCGATACCTGGAAAATGGACCAGCCGCCGGTTGTTTCAAGGTAACCGGACGGCAAGCAGCATCCGCGCACAACTGAAGTCGCGGCTGCTGGATCTCACCGAGCTCTAGATTTCAGGGTCCGGCTCCGAAAAACGTCACCCGGGTGAGAAGCGTGTAGTCGGCTTCGAGGACCATCATGGCCACGAACACCAGCACCAGTATCGGCGGCAGGATGATCGCATAGGCCAGCGCCAGCCGTTCCCAGGCCATATGCATGAAGACGGCGACGATCAGCCCTGCCTTGAGCATCATGAAGATCAGGATCAGCGACCATCTGAGATAGCCGTGAAGGCCAAAATAATCGACCATGTAGGAGCAGGCGCTGAGGACGAACAGCCACGCCCAGACCACCAGATAGAGCTTGATCGGGTGTTCCTGATGGACCTCGGCAGGGGCAACGCCGGCAGCGGCTGCGCCATGCGCATGCCCCGCGTTCAGGTGGTGTTGTCCGAGGCCGTTTGCGGTTGCTTCAGCCATATTTTCCTCTCACCAAAGATAGAAGAAAGCGAAAATGAACACCCAGACCAGGTCGACGAAGTGCCAGTAGAGTCCCATGATCTCGACGCTCTCGTAGTGACCCTTGCGGCTGGTGAAGAAGCCGGGCCGTCCTATGTCATAGTCGCCGCGCCAGACCTTGCGCGCCACGATGATCAGGAAGATCACCCCGATCGTCACATGCGTGCCGTGGAAGCCGGTGATCATAAAAAAGGTCGAGCCGAACTGCGCTGCGCCCCACGGATTGCCCCAGGGCCGGACCCCTTCGGTGATCAGCTTGGTCCATTCGAAGGCTTGCATGCCGACAAAGGTCGCGCCCAACAGCGCGGTCAGAAGCATCAGGATTGCGGTTTTGCGACGGTCGCGGCGATAGCCGAAATTGACCGCCATGGCCATCGTCCCGCTGCTCGAGATCAGCACGAAGGTCATGATGGCGATCAGGATCAGCGGAACATTCGAGCCGCCTATGTGCAGCGCAAAGACCTCGCTCGGATTGGGCCACGGCACACGCGTCGACATGCGCGCGGTCATGTAGGAGAGCAGGAAGCAGCCGAAGATGAAGGTGTCGCTGAGCAGGAAGATCCACATCATGGCCTTGCCCCAGGACACATTCTTGAACGCCCGCTGATCCGAGGACCAGTCGGCGGCAATGCCTTGCCAGCCCGCAGGCCGGGGCTCCGTTTGGCCGATATGCGTCAGTGTCGTTTCTGCCATCTGCTTGATCCCTTAGGTCAGCAATTGTCGGCAAATGTCGATGAACGTGGCGGCCCAGCCGGCCAGCAGCGCGAAGATGGCGAGCCAGACGAAAAGCAGGAAATGCCAGTACATGGCGCACAGTTCGACGCCGAGGCGCAGCCGCTCCGGCCGGGCTCCGTTCCAGGCGCCCGCGGTCGTTCTACCGAGACCGACCAGCCCTCCCAGTATATGCAGGCCATGCATGCCGGTTATCAGGTAGAAAAAGCTGTTGGCCGGATTGGAGCTCAGCAGATAGCCGTCGGTGCTCAGTTCCCGCCATGCCACGAGCTGCCCGACAAGGAAGGCGAGCGCCGTGATCCCGGCGGTGACGAGGCCGAGCTTGACCGTGTCCAGTTGACCTCTGCGGGCCGCGACCGAGGCGCATTGCAGCGCGACGCTGCTGAGCACCAGCACGCCGGTGTTGAGCCAGAGCAGGCGCGGCAGCGGCAGCGGCTGCCAGTCCGACAGCGCCATGCGCATGAAGTAGGCGCTGGTGAACAGTGCAAACAGACAGCCGACAACGGCGAGGAAGACACCGAGGCCGATCTTTGCCGTCGGCAGCGCCGAGCGGTCGAGGGCGACAAAATCCCCGGCCATGCTTTGCTCCAGCCATGGCTTCGACATCAGCCTTTGATGGGAAAGCCACCATCCGACAAAGCCGACGACCACGAGCAGGAAGACCAGGATGACGCTCATGCCGGCTCCTTGGAGGTGCCGAAGGAGCCCGGCACGTTCTGCGGAATGAAATCCTCTTTGGCGCCCGGCACACTGTAATCATAGGCCCAGCGATAGACGATCGGCAGGTCCTTGCCGAAATTGCCGTGGACCGGCGGTGTTTCGGATGTCTGCCATTCCAGCGTCGTTGCGCGCCAGGGATTGCCGCCGGCCTCGCGGCCATGGCGGATGCTCCAGATCAGGTTGAACAGGAACACCAACTGAGCAAAGCCGACGATAAAGGCCATGATGCTGATGAACGAGTTCAGGTGGTGGGCCGATTCCGTCATTATCGTCATGTCGGTCAGTTCGGCGTAGCGCCGTGGCAGGCCCACCAGGCCAAGATAGTGCATGGGGAAGAAAATCAGATAAGCGCCGAGGAACGTGACCCAGAAATGGAACTGGCCGAGCGCCTCGTTCAGCATCCGACCGGTGACCTTCGGGTACCAGTGGTAGATCGCGCCGAAAATCACGAGGATCGGGGCGACGCCCATGACCATATGGAAATGGGCGACGACAAACATCGTGTCCGACAATGGAACGTCGACGACGACGTTGCCGAGAAACAGGCCGGTCAACCCGCCATTGACGAAGGTGACGATGAAGGCCAGGGCAAAGAGCATCGGTATGGTGAGATGGATGTCGCCGCGCCACAGTGTCAGCACCCAATTGTAGACCTTGATGGCGGTCGGCACGGCGATGATCAATGTCGTGGTGGCGAAGAAGAACCCGAAATAAGGGTGCATGCCGCTGACATACATGTGGTGCGCCCAGACCACGAAGCTCAGCGCGCCGATGCCGACGATCGCCCAGACCATCATCCGGTAGCCGAAGATGTTCTTGCGCGCATGGGTACTGATCAGGTCGGACACTATGCCGAAGGCCGGCAGTGCAACGATGTAGACCTCGGGGTGACCGAAGAACCAGAACAGATGCTGGAACAGGATCGGGCTGCCGCCGCTATGCTGCAGCTGTTCGCCCATCTCGACGATCGCCGGCATGAAGAAGGAGGTGCCGAGCGCACGGTCGAACAACATCATCACGCAGGCGACGAACAGCGCCGGGAAGGCGAGCAGCGCCATGACGGTGGCGGTGAAGATGCCCCAGACCGTCAGTGGCAGGCGCATCAGCGTCATGCCGCGCGTGCGGGCCTGCAGCACCGTCACGACATAGTTCAGGCCGCCCATGGTGAAGCCGATGATGAACAGGATCAGCGAGACCAGCATCAGGATGATGCCCCAGTCCTGGCCGCCTGGCGTGCCGGTCATGATGGCTTGCGGCGGGTAAAGCGTCCAGCCGGCACCCGTCGGTCCGCCCGGCGCAAAGAAACTCGATACCAGAACCAGAACGGCGAGCAGGTAAATCCAGTAGCTCAGCATGTTGACATAGGGAAAAACCATGTCGCGAGCGCCGACCATCAGCGGGATCAGGTAATTGCCGAAGCCGCCCAGGAAGAGCGCCGTGAGCAGGTAGATCACCATGATCATGCCGTGCATGGTGATGAACTGGTAATAGGCTTCCGGGGTGATGAAGTCGAAGGTGCCGGGGAAGCCAAGCTGCAGCCGCATCAGCCACGACAGCACCAGCGCCACCATGCCGATTGCCGTCGCTGTCGCCGAATACTGGATGGCGATGACCTTGGCGTCCTGTGAGAAAACGTACTTCGTCCACCAGCTGTGCGGGTGGTAAAGCTCCATTTCCCCGACTTCGGCAGGCGGGACTGCATCTGCAGGCGTGATATCGACCATAGGAACACCTCCGTGTCCTTTCAGCGGGCCTCGACCGTTTCGAGCTTTGCCGAAATCTTCGAACCCGGCGCGACGGTTCCTGCCGGCGCCGGATCTGCCGATCCTGTCTGCTGGGGCGCCGACAATTGCGCGAAAGTCTGCTGCTCGCCGAGCCAGGCGACATAATCTTCCTGCGTATCGACCATGACTACGCCATTCATCAAAGGATGCCCTTGGCCGCAAAGCTCGGCGCACAGGACCTGGAAGGTTCCAGTCCTGGTCGGGGTGAACCAGAAATAGGTGACCGAGCCGGGGATCAT
The DNA here is from genome assembly GCF_057784325.1 of Mesorhizobium sp. CNPSo 4689. Lineage (NCBI taxonomy): Bacteria > Pseudomonadati > Pseudomonadota > Alphaproteobacteria > Hyphomicrobiales > Phyllobacteriaceae > Mesorhizobium > Mesorhizobium sp. CNPSo 4689. Next base: position 36,090 of record NZ_JBWLUZ010000020.1, on the reverse strand, counting down.
GTCCATCTTGGCGCGGAATTCCGGTACGTAGAAATCATGCAGCACATCGATCGAGCGCAACAGCATCTTGACAGGCTTGCCGACCGGCAGGTGCAGATCGGCCGCCTCGACCACGACATCATCCTGGCCATTGGGATCGCTGGCGATGACGCCGAGCGGATTTTCAGCGCTGACGTTGCTGGTGTCGGATGTGCCGAGCTTGCCGTCCTTGCCGGGCAGGCGGAAGCTCCACTGCCATTGCTGACCGACGACTTCGACCTCGGTCGCGTCGCTAGGAACGTTAACGAAACGGCTCCAGACGAACAGGCCGGGGACGAGCAGGGCCGTCACCCCGACCGCGGTGACGATCGTCAGCCACGATTCGAGCCGCTTGTTCTCGGGCTCGTAAGCTGCGCGGTTGCCTTCCCGATGACGGAAGCGGAACACGCAATAGGCCATGAATAGAACGACGGCGGCGAAGACGACGCCGGTGATCCAGAAAGTTATGATGATGGTGTGGTCGATGTAGTCCCAGTTCGAGGCAATCGGCGTCCACCACCATGGGCTCAGCAAGTGGAACAAGACTGAGCCCACAACGACTAAAACGAGTACAAGCGCTACGGCCATGTCCCGTTCCTCCCGGCATTCCAGGGGCGCGAAGCCGTCCGGGGAAATGCCACGGGCATCATAGCTTGATTTGCGATCGAAATTCTAGAGCCGGTTGTGGATGAGGCGAAAATGTCGACTTTGCCGCGTCCAGTCTCGGGATCAAATCAGCAGCAGGCCCTTCATCGAGGCGTTGCCTTTCTTGCCGATGATGATGTGGTCGTGGACGGCGATGCCGAGCGGTTTGGCGGTGTCGATGATCAGCTTGGTCATCTCGATGTCGGCGCGCGACGGCGTCGGGTCGCCCGACGGGTGGTTGTGCACCAGGATGATGGCGCTGGCCGAGAGTTCCAGTGCTCGCTTGACCACCTCGCGCGGATAGACCGGCGTGTGGTCGACGGTGCCGATCTGTTGCACCTCGTCGGCGATCAGCACGTTCTTCTTGTCGAGGAAGAGGATGCGGATGTGTTTCCCCCTATCAGTTTGTAATTAATAATCAATGGCTTGCGGGAGACGTCCCTCAAACGTCCCCCGCGCGTCCCTTACGGCGTGTTCTTGTTCCGTTTATCCATGCGCAACTGCGCGACACGGTTGGTCTGTTCGAGTGTGCCGCGGTTGTACCGAGCACTGGTCTGACGGTTCAAATGTCCCGCAGATTTCATGACGTCGGTTTCCGTTGCGCCGAGATCGTAAGCCTCGGTAATGGCGCCAGCACGCGCGTCCATATTCCAAACATTCTTCGGCAGGCCAGCCTTGTCCGCTATTTTGCGCCACCGTTCGGTGAACTTGCGATGCTTGTATGGCTCGCCGGTCGTCTCAGCCAGGATCATTGGGCCGACGCGCTTCTCTAGCGGCACGCGGGCGATTTCTTCCAATGCCATAGGATGAAGTTTGAGGTCATGCTCTACGGCAAAGCCGGTCTTCGTGTGCGTTTTGCGCAGGACCATATCGGCTCCGATGTCCGACCAGACCATTCCGTTGGCCCATCGTGTGTCACGATGCAGTATTCCGCCTGTGGCGTCCTGCACCGGCTCCCATTCACCGATTACGTCCTTCTGACGCATGGTCAGTTCGAACTGCAAGACAGTAGCCAACGCGATTGATGGCCAGCCCTCAGCGTGAGCCGTCTGGCGTACTGCCTCGACGTGTTCTGCGGTCATCACGGACTTGCGCGCTGGCGGGGTGGAGAAACGGATCTTGGATAGGATCGTGTCTGCCCGAAAGCAGTCATCATAGCCAAGCGTGACGCCGTAGCTAACGAGTTGTCGAACCGAGTCCATACAGTGCTTTGCGCGCCACGGTCGGGCAGTGGGATTTGGTTCCTTCTCGGTTGGCGCCTTTGGTTCGCCCCATTGGCGGTGCCAGCGCTTGAAATCGGGTCCAAGTAGTTTGCCTACATGTCGGGTGCCGACGGTGCTCTCGATGATGACGAGGCATTTGGTGACGTTCTCGCGGCTATTCCACTTCATCGAACGATAGGGGGAATCCTCGTTGGCCTGGAAAAGACGTGACAGACTCGTCAACGAGCCATCAAAGCTTGGGGCTGCGTGCCCATCGCGGGTCGCCCACTCAAGCATCTGAGCTTGGAGAAGGTGGCAGCGGGCAGACAGGTGCTCCCGACCCTCTAGGGTTTCAGGGTAATGGAGGCGAATGCTCGACGGTCGAAATCCGCGCCTTGCGAGATCGCCACGGGCTTCCCAATATTCGCGTACTGTGCCGTCTTTGTTGCGCTTTCGCTTCAGGCCAGGGAAGTCACTCACGACCAGTTCTCCACGCCGTCAACGGATGTCGGAAGGTTAGATTGGTGCAGCCCGTGGCGTCTGTCTAGAAAAGCGCGGACGGCTGGCCAATAGCGATAACCCGTGATGGGGTCGACGCGGGGCAAGCCCTCACGCTCCCATACCGCCGCAATGGCTGCCCACTGGATCTTAGATTGGGGACCGAGCACGCGCTGCGCGATAGTCGCCTCGGAAAGATACAGTGGTGAATTATCGTTAGCAGCGGTGCGGCTCATCCTGATCTCCTCAGCGCACGCGTGAACGCCCAGCGGGCGGTAGAAAAGAACCCCGCCGGAGCGGGGTTTGTCGTTTGCGATGCGGGAAGCGTTAGGCGTTCCAGAGCTTGTCCTCGGCTAGCGCCATAGCCTCAACTTCTTCGTCAGCCACAGGAACCAACGCGTCGCCCATAATCATTATGTCCCAATCGTCTCGCAGGCGACGGATTCCGTAAATCTCACATCCCTTGCTCGTGACCGTTCTGAGGAGCACCATTGATAGGTGCGGGTGATCCTTGTGAGAAACAATCTGCCCGATTGCGAATTTTCCCGCTTCCGCATTAACTGTTGCCTGATTCACGTCCCAAACCCCTGTTGATTGTTTGTAGCGATTCCGCTACAATGTACCAACATTACGCCTCGCTCCATGAACGTCAAGTGAAATCACAAATGCATCCAGTTCAATGCAAAATGGCTCGAGCAGCTATCGGCTGGGGTGTGCGTGAATTAGCCAAGTCGGCTGGCGTGGCTACTAATACGATCACGCGTTTCGAGCGCGGCGAGGAGCTATTGCCACGGACACTTGATGCTATCCGCGCCGCCCTCGAGGCGGCCGGCGTCATCTTCCTCGCTGAGGGCGAGACGATCAGCGGCGGGCCAGGCGTGAGGCTGCGGTGAATGACGACCGCCACGCGGTATCTGGCGACGTCGACGAGGCGGCATCTGCGCTTTGACGAAGGCGATTGACTCCCCTCCCGCCCACGCGCCTGATAAAGGTTTTAGGGGGAGCGACAGATGTATAAGAATGCGGAAGACTGGTATGAGCGCTTTAAGGCTGCCGGTGGCCGCGGGCGCGTTGACATCGAGAAGATATGGTTCAGCGAAAGCGGACTTTTGGCGCCCCAAGCAAAAGCTCTCATCGAGGAATTGACGGGGCCGGACAATGTACAGAAGCGACTCGAAGTCGTCGCATACATTCAGGCGCGCCACGCCGGTTTCGTTTGGTTGGGCCGATTTCTAGATCAGGACGACCTCACACCACGAGGCCAGCAAGCGGCGCCTGCCACGACGGAGGCGCCGGAGTGAGGCTGCGGAAGACCGCGGATGGCGGAGAGGTCGGAAATGGCTAACCGGCTTTGGACCTTCTGCAGGTAGAAGGCGCGCCCCAGTTACCAAGCCAGAACGCGCCGTGACAGCGAAGCGTCGCAATCGGTTCTGCCGAAAACCAGCACGCCCGATCCAGCATGCCAGTTTGCAGGATAGATCGTTTATCCCCTAGCAAGCAACTCGACTTCCTCTAGCCCTCAGCGCATTGTTTGCGACGGGAACGGGGAGGGGAATATGGGGATACTAATTGCAATCGTCGGAGTGCTGGAAATCTTGGCCGGAATCTCATTTTTCGGAGCTGCCACGTCGGCAATCCATGAAATCCTGGCAACCGCAGCTTTCGGCTTCGGTACTGTGACCTTCGCACTTGGGATTATCGTCGGGAAGCTTGGCGATCTGTCGCGTGTCACTGCCACAGATGGCGGAAGGCAGGTCGATATGAGCAAGTGGTCAAAAGCGGATCGCGAGCGGCATACGCAACAATGATGCGACGGTGATCTCTCTGCATCGCCGCGATCACCGCCTCAATGCTTGCCGGCGCGGTCTGGCGCTACAGGCAGCGCGACATAATCGGAATGGCCGCTTGCCTGCTCGTGGCCGACATGGGCGCCTACTTGTTGTTTTGCTGAAATGGCCCGCTGCCGGGGAAGGCAGCGGGCCTGGCTCAAGGCTTGGCCGGAGAGGGTATGGGGCACAAGGGCATCCGGCCAACATTTCCAACGAAGGATGCTATTCTTTGTTCCCGCGCCTTTCGCATATATTAGCAATCTCTTGACTAAGGCTTCGCTCGCTCCAGAATCGTCCGCATGGCGACGGGAAAAATTGGCATTGGAGATCTGGTGGCGGTCACAGCCACCGTGCGAAGGCGGGTCGATGAGGACACCGTTAGCGTCTCGATTCCCTCCTACGATTTCCCACACTCGATCCGTGATTCTTCAAAGGTCAAGCGCGGCCAGCAGATCGAGCTTACCGGCGAAGTCACGCGGGTTGACGAGGATAGCGTCACGATCGCCCTGGGACCGCTGGTGACGGTCGCCATCGATAAGGTGCGGCTGGTCGAGAAATATCGGCCGCCGACACGCAAGAAGACTCTGCGGGACATGGTAGATTAGCCTTGCCATAGGAAGCCCGCGCCACGGAGGGACCGATAAGCGCGGGCCCGCTGATGTTTGCCCACCAGCCGTGCGACGGAGCCAAGCAGCGGCATCCGAAGCATCAAATCAACTATCCGAGACGGCTAATGTTCCGTCGGGGTGGACCGCACCGGCCCTGTCCCATTCCACCGGATGAACGGCGCATCCTTACCGGTGATCTGCACTATCGATTTCAATAGCGCCTCATGCGCCGCTCGGAGCGCTCGGTAGTGATCGCTCGTAGGCGATAGAAGCGGCAGCACGATGCTCTTATGCAGTCGTTCTGCTTCCGCGAGATAGCGCTCGATTTCAACCCGTGAAAGCTGCTTTGAAAGTTTGGTCCTGGCCATGGTAGCGATCTCCGTTGAAGGGGTCGCCGCAACGGAGGATTATATTCCTCGTCTGGATCTCGATGGCAAGGGCTATTCGGACAGCCAGACTACAATCGCTTAGAGGATCGTCCAGGTATGGCTTTCCGCTTAGTTGTCGCCATACTGATCGGCGGCTTTGGAGGGACGGCCCATGCTCAGTTCACCCTTTCGTTATGAATCCGACTTCACCGATGATGAGTACCGAGTACTCGGCAGGCTTATGATGCGCTGGTCGCACACAGAACACATAATCGGGAACTGCCTAAAGGTTATCATGCGCTTGTCTGACGACGAAGCCATTCTCCTGGTTTTCCCCTTATCGACCGATAAGCGCATCAATTTCTTACGGCAGCTTTCAAAACTCAATCCGATGCCGGCGGACGCCGAACTGGCTTTTCAGGAGTTCTGTTGGGCTTGGAATAAACTTCAGCAAATACGCAACATGGTTGCACATGGGATAGCCGATAACAAAACCGGATCCATTAGCTTCCATTCGCGCAAGCTGAACAAAAACTGGAGCAAATCCGACGTTCTTTCGTCGGAGGAGTTGACCAATTTTGCCGCTCACGCAGTCCTATCATTTAGATTTGCACTTGGTCTGAAAGGGCAGCCCGGCGAGCGCCATCCATTGCCAAATAGACCTTCCTTGCCATCGTTTCTGGACGCACTCTGACTTCAATTCGTTGATCCTGCATGCCGCGCCATCATGGCGAGCAGCCGCGAAATCTACTGCGCCGCAGATGGCCACTACTTTGGGCAAGTTAGGGTTTCAGACGAAAACCCCACCAACGCACTTTCAGCACTCGGCATAAGGGAGAGCACCAGCGGCCTTGGCAAGGTCAGGTACTTCGACGTCCAATCCAGCCCGCGGCGCGTGAAGATGCGCACGCACCGCAGCGCAGATAGAAGCGGGATTGGCCACTGACTTTACTCGTTACAAACGGCGCGCCGTGAATGGCCCGCGCCCATTTGGCAGTGCGGGCGCGAGCCGACCAAGGTGCATCCCTTAGCCGGCAGCCGGGAAGTGAGGGCGACCTAGCTGCCGTAGGTTAACAGGCCGTATCGGAGGAAGTTCCGAGCGCAAACGAAAAAACCGCCGGCTATTTGTAAAAAAAGGCGCCGGCTTACCGGAAGGTTTTAGAGGCTCGGCCAGCCGGCGCCGCCACTGAGCCCCGCCGGTCAGGCCCGGCGCCATGGCCCACCCGGCTCGGTTGCCGGGCCGCTGCGACCTAGCGCAGCTTGTCAGGCGTCACGGCGTTATTACTGATCTTGATGGCGGCTGCGTGATGGCCGGGGCTTTACGTCCAGAGACGCGTTTCAAGCCCGAGCCGAGCCTGTTCGCTATGAGCGAAGGCTTTGGCATCTGTCCGGGAACGGAAGCCCTTGATGCTTACCGCGCCGTCCTCGACGACGCGCACATAGTACCTATTTCCAAGTTCCTCGATCTCGACCGAAGTCTTCCACGGCTGCGTGTTCATCAAATTTGCCCCCTGGTGCAGAAAACGTCATCACCGGGGAAAATGTTCTAACCCGCCCGCTGTTGCAAGGGTGGCGGGCCTTTACGCTTTTGATCTAGCTCGGCTTCCTGTTAATCCAGCCGACTGGGGAAACAGACCTGTGCAGCCGCCAACGGCTGGGAAAGCGGTCTTTCACGACATGTTCACTATATTAGTGCGCGCTCATGAAGCGCAGGTATACTCACGGTTGCGGGTCAGTTTGAAATCCCGTTGACAAAACTCGCGTTCGCTCGCTCTCCTATAGCGTTCTCTAATATACGGAGGCAGCGATGCCATACACGTATCGATGCAGGGATTATCCGGGGAATGAGAGCTGTCCGGCGAGCTTCACTGCGGAGACTGCTTCGGAGGTCATGAAGCATGTGGAGCTTCACGGCGAGGTCGCCCACGGCGAAGACCCCAAGCAATGGTCGCAAGAGGATCGGGCCCAAGTCCAGAAGCTGATTGTCACCAGCTAGGCGCGCTTCTTATGGCGCGAGACGTATTCAATTCACCAAGCGATTGCCTGATGACGGCAACGGCCCCTTGAAGCGCCAGCGCGGCCATGATCCCTGCGACAGCGATGTCAGGCCAGCCGGAGCCGGTTCCAAAGACACCAGCGGCGGCAAGCAGGACGGCAAGGTTGCCGAGAACATCGTTGCGGGTGCAAATCCACGCGGAACGCATGTTCGCGTCACCGCCTCGATATGCCCAAAGCAGGCCGAATGAAGCGGCATTGGCTAGCAAGGCGGCAAGGCCAATCGTGCCCATGGTGAAAGCGCCGGGCAACGTGCCGTGAGCCGTATTCCAGATCGCAATGCCGATGACCCAGGCTGCGAACAGCCCCATCGTTGCGCCTTTGACCAGCGCAGCGGACGCCCGATAGCGAAGCGCCATGCCGACCACAAAGAGGCTGATTGCGTAGTTGCCGGCGTCACCAAGGAAGTCTAGCGCATCGGCCTGTAGCGAGACAGAGCCGGCTGCTACGCCCGCGCCGATCTCGATTGCGAACATTGCGGCATTAATCGCCAAGACAAGCCAGAGCGCCCGCCTGTAGCCTGCATAAACCTTTTGCTCCTCGGCTTCGTTATGATGATGTCCGCAACACGCTGCGCCCATGGGACTTGTTCCCTGCTTTCTGCTTAAGCATATAGGGGTTTGGGCCGATATGCGAAATGCGTATTGCATTCCGTTCCACCAGAGCCCCGCCAGCGAGCGTTTCCGCTGGCCGCTCTTATCAGGCGCAAAAAGCCCGCGCCAAGGAGCTCAATGGCGCGGGCCGGCCGATGTTCAACCACCAGCCTATGCCCCAGACGCCTTTGCTGCCGCCGGCATCCGGAGCAGGATTCAACCAGTAGAACCCGCTAATGTTCCATAGAGACAAAGCTAACGTCTAGGCAGGCGCCAGGACACGTTCTTGCTGGCCGCTGCCGAAGCGCCCCGCGCGGCCTGGCGATATCCGTGCGATGAACCCTTGACTGTCCGCACGGGTTAGATACTTTTTGCTGCGTGCCTTGAGAGAACCGGCGCCGGGCACCTTAGATCAGCCGCGTGATAACCGACGATGGGGGAGCCCTTACGTCGTAGACAACGAGCAGCACGGCTGCCCAACACAACTCCTTGAACATCAACTGGCTCGCGGACCGCTCATGCACCTCTGCTGTGGGCGTGCGGTTCCAAACGATATGGAGAAGTCATGCAGGTTCAGCGGGAAATGCAAAGACAGAACGGATACTGGTGGGCGATCAGCCTGCACCCAGAAGACGACGGCCAGCCCGAAGTCATCGATGTACAAGGCAAAGAGGCGTCACGTATGTGCGACGACTGGCCCTACCATATCGGCGAATTCGACATGCTCCAGCATGTTGATACCAGCGGCTGGCCGCAGAGGGGGAAGCTAACGGAAAACGAATTGCTCGATCCGGATTATGCGGTCGATCCGGCCACTGTCCACGAAGGCTATTGGTGGGCTATCCACTCGGAAGATTTCCAGCCTCTAATCGTCCGTGTCGGAAAGGATGCTGTTGTCTATCGGCTCGACGGTGAGGACCGGCTCAACGACTTCGAATTCCTAATGCCAATCGACACAAGCGGCTGGCCGAAAGAATAAGGAAATGCGAAAAGCAGTAGCCGGCCTAATTGTCCTGATCGTTGTTTCGATTGGCGCGCTGATCGCGACGTCGAGCGGCGTTCTCTATCATGAGGAGAAGAGCCCAACGGGCGCATCCACCTGCCACTATTTCATGGGGATAGGGACATACACGACGCCAAGTTATTCCGTGGATGGCTGCCCGCGATTTATCATCGTTGATCGGTAGGGCGGTTCAGAGCGGCGCGAACGACGCCAGCGCCAGGACGACGCCAGAGGCGTTCAATGGAACGATATCGCTGCGACGACTTCAAAGCCTGCCGTCGATGTGGCCTGCACGTTGTAAGTGCTTGTCGGACCAACGCCGGAAATGTGTCCGCAGCCATTGCGCATGTTGGCCAGGGTGCCGCTTGACTGGCCTTCCGCGTCCAACGTCACGCCGGTGAATGACATAGCGCCCGTGGACGGCTCAACACCGCCCGCCGCAGCAACGACGCAACCGGCAGATGCAACCGTCAAAGTGCTGATGGTCGGATCGTTGCCAGTCGCGGTCTTGATGTCGTCGTGGGTGTTCGCCGTGTAACCGGTGATCGTGTAGACATCCATCACCGAGCGGGAGTGCGCAGCAGACCAATCGACGGCGATCGTGATATTGCCGCCCGTCGATATCTCTCGATAGGCGATGCCGGTCTGCGTGCCTTCGTTCACGCCATCATTGATGCCTGCCTGGCCAGCGAGCGTGCCATTTGTGCCATCGATGCTGACGGAGACGATCGTTCGCTGCGCGGCAGCAGCCCGCACGCTGTGGGCACAAACGACGACGATCTTATTGCCCGCCGCTCCGACGTTGACGACTTCGGTTTGAGGATCGACGCCGCCGCCGGTGACGCCACCATCCAAGCGCCCGATGAAGGTGACGGTCGGCCCGGTTGGCGGTGGCGGCGCGAAGCGACCAGATTGAACAATCATCATGGTGTGAGTGCCTTTCAGCGTTCAAAAAATTGCGATGGAAAGGGGGATTTAGGCGGCGTCCGCGATATCCCGGCCGAGGCGATTTGTGGGGGATCCTTAAAAGCCCCTCGCGGGGCGGTTGTGGATATCAGTCTGGGCCTATTGCCTATCGTGCCGGCAGGCGCACTCTCGCCGCCATGGTGGCGGAGCTTGTTGAACTGGCGTTGTTAGAGCAGTCATTTGACGAACACGACGGCATGCATCGACCGTTCCACGATCGCGTGACTGACGCCGCGGAGAAAACCGAAGGCTCGGTTCTGTTCGATGTCCGGGTCGACGGCGATATCTACGTTCAGCGGATGGCTGCGATTGGATTTGGCGAAACCGGCACGGCGGTGATCGTGATGGACAAAAGCGGGCAGCTTAGATGCGCATCGACAAACGGAGACACCGTCCCTTTGGTAGCTGCGTTGGCTGCCTGGGATGCGTCTCCGCTGCGTGAGCAAGCGAAGGTCGATCACAGCGAAACGGCTGCGATCCTACTAGCGAAACTTCGCGAAACGGGTCAACTCGCCCGTCACTAGCCGCGGTGCGTAAGGCATGCGGCTGCGATCCGGTCGCGGCAGTGCAAGTTATTCATAAGTAATCAATCCCTTTCGGATTAGACGGTGACTCTTACACGCGACCGTGTTGTTGGGCTTGCTAATCGCCGCGTGTGCGGAATAATTGGGAATCAACCCGATAGCGAGTATCGGGAAAAGCAAAACAGGGGCGGGGTTCGGATGTCAGAGCGCTGGTTAGGCGTCACCGTTGGTGGCGACAAAGTCACCATGGTCGATGTACAGGTGGCCGACGACCATGAACTTCCCTTGACGATCCATGCCGACGTTACCGTGAGACTTCCGAAAGGTAGTCGCCCGACTGGTTATGCGTCGGTGGCCCAAGAGATCTCAGACTACGCGCGAGAGAAGGGCATAGCTCGCGCGGTGGTGAAGGGAAGCGCGGTGAGCCAGCAAGGTAGGCCAACACTGGCCCATCTTGAGGCCGCAGAATTGAGAGGCGTTGTGCTGTCCGCTTTGTCTGGCGTGTGCGAGACTGAGACTGTTGCTAAGGCAAGTATCAGCCGGACTTTCGGCGATCGGAAGGCCGATGAATATATTGCTGATGGTGTCTTTTGGGATGAACACTTCCAAGGAAACGAGCTAAGGGCTGGAAGCCGAGAAGCAGCCTTCTGCATCCTGGCAAAGTGCAGAAAATGACTGATCTGCGCTCCACCTTGGTAATTGAAGGTGAAATCGGGCACGGACATTTCGGCCGCGTCCACCTCGGGCACGACGGAATCCGAGAGCAGTTGGCCGTTAAGGTTCTTCAGCAACTGCCGAACGAAACTCCGGATAAATGGAACAAGCGCAAAGAAGGCTTACTTCGTGAAGGAGCAAGCCTTGAGAAGGCGCGGCACGCTAACGTTGTCGAGGTATACTACCTAACCGAAGCGAAGGATGCTGATGCGGTCCACTTGGTCATGGAGCACTGCGAAGGCGGCTCGCTTGAATCTGGTTACCAAGCCGGCCCGATGGACTCTGATCGCGTCCTCAAGATCGCTCGCGAAATTTGCCTTGGGCTCGCATCCTTACACGACCGCGGCATGATCCACAGAGACATCAAGCCGGGAAATATTCTCCTTGGTAAGCGCAACGTCGCTAAGTTGGGTGACTTTGGATTCGTGACCGACGAAATCGTCGAAGGCTATGCGGCTGGCGGCGGATATCGGGACCATCTGGCACCGGAATTCTATTCCGACCGAGTATCGAGCGTGAGGACGGATTTATGGGCCGTAGGCGTCACCCTGTACCGGTTACTTCATGGCCACCCGTGGTACTCACGTAGTCCCGCACCGCGCACCGTAGTGCCAGATGGTGGGTACGCCAGCCGATTGAAGTGGTTGCCTCACGTCGGGAAAGGTTGGCGTCGATTGATTAGGTCGTTGCTCAACGACGATCCTCACTCACGACCGGAGAACGCTCGGGCGGTCCTTCGGGCGCTCTCACAGATCGAAAAAACTGGTTGGTCGTGCACGATTGGCAACACAACCAGTTGGGCCAAACGGGCCACCGATCGCCGGATCGAAGTCATCATCGAACGGCATTCCGAACGGTTGTGGTCTTGGAGCGCTATCAGCTATCCGATAGGAGATGGCAGAAAGCGGACGCTCTCATCAAATTCTGGTATCGGACCTGGTCAGGCAGAAAAAGAACTTCGCCGGTTTTTCGAAGACGACGCTGAAAAGTCTGGCGGAAGAACATAATCGCCGTCAGCGGTCAAGAGAAACGAAGCCCCGATCGAAAGCGCGTTGCGAGCCGCCTGTCTGCGTTCCCCGCTGCACGACTTACAGTACGGCGGCGGGTCGAAGTCTGCAGTTGTCACCTTCCCAAGGCTGCGTCCGCATTTATGGCAACGGCATCGCCTGAAAACTTGGCTGAGCATAGAATCATCCCCTTAAGCAGAGGAACATATCAAGAACCCCTTACCAGTCAATTAAGTCCTTTTTCGTGCTACTGCTAGCTTATCCCCAACCGCTGTGCCGCCTCGCCGATCTAGCGTAAGGGCGCAATCTCCGTGTCGGTTCTTCCTAGCGCGACCCGGCACGACGGCGCCTCACTTCAGGAGGACCGAATTCCCGTTCCGCCCATATCGGACGTTCTGGTGGTCGGAAACCGATGTGGAATTCCGCCATGAAGTCGAGTACGTCATGGCCGATGCGGCGCCAGGTTTCCTCTGCAAGTTCGCGCGGGACATGATGGCGGTCTTCAACAATGCCAGCCTGGACTAACTCCTCAAAATAATCGGCGCCGCTCATGAAATACATAAGCCATGCTTTGGCCTCGTCTGGGCGGGCTCTCGCAGCTTTTCGTCTGATTGGCATCAGGCGCGACTCCCATAATCACGGGTGCGCGGAGCGCGCGGAGCATCCGTAGTGTCCAGATCTAGACCTAGTTCACGCACCCCGCGCATGAACGCAACGCGCGCGTCACGCTCGATGGCGACTGCGGGGTGTGCCTTCTTAGTTCCGAAGCGGTCTGTGATGACGATGCCGTCCGCTTTGAGAATCATGCGTGCTTCCTCGCCGCGGTCGTGCGCTTCGGCTGCCTTAACAAGTATCTTGAAATGGTAGGTCTCGAGATCGAAGTCTGCGATAATTCCGGCTACCCATTTGCGCGTTGCCGCGTCCAGGTGGGCCGGAATCTTGTGTTCCGACATGGTGTTTCTCGCTGTTTGAATGGAAAACCAGAACGATTCGGGGCAAGCCGCATGCCCACAGTGGGGGCACGGCGGTACGGGCTAAAGTCGATCGGCGCGAGTCGATGACCCCTCCGGGGGTCATACCGCCTGCTTCATCCTGCTTAGGATGCCGATCGTTGTTTGATGCGCGCCGCGGTCAACGATTGAAACCTCTAGGAGGCGAGCTGCCGTTACGATGCGGAGCGGGATATCGCCTGTTCTATCCCATTGCTCACCCGTTGCCTTGAATGAGATCGACCACGCCCTCAGCGAGCCATGCCGGGCGGCAAGGAGAAGGTCGTCGCCGTCCGGTACGCCTTCTGTGTCGACTTCAACCCAAAGCCCTGTGTCCGTGGCGCTGAGACGGAATGCATCGCCAAGCCTAGTTAGGCTCCGGCTGCGATCATGGTTCTTGCAGAGCGGTAGGTCTGCTGGCCACGTTAGAGAGCCTTGATGAAACACCTCATCGAAGCAAGACCGCACTGCAGATGGCACGCCCCACTGAAGCGCATAGCCACATACGGTGCGGCTGCCTGGCAATGGCGGCCTGCCGCTTTCAGTGAACCACACGCTTGGCCAACTCCGCCGCCAACTTGGCCCTTGTCTTGGCTGCAGGTGATTTGCTGCGGCGCTCCTTAAGTATCTTGGCCACGGCCAAAGGATCCGCAGGCAGCATTTCGGTGCGACCGTTCACCTTCGTGGCGCGCAGTTCTTTGTCGCTCGTGGTCTCGCGCCCGCGTACCGCTTTCTCGATCGTCAGTTTGGTCATTTGAGATCCTTTGGAATTATAGCTTTATCGATGAGTCCTGCGTCTGCGGCGTCCGCCAGCCAAGCTCCAACTCGGTTTGTCGGGTCTTTGGGCGCGCCAAGCATCCTCGCCGGAGCGGGTGGCAGTAGGCCGGTCCAAACGATGTCTCCTGCGTCAAGCGCCGACGTAATCTCATAGAGCGCCGCATTGGCGCCATGCGCCTGAATCAGCGCGTCAGCCAGTTTGCGGACGCGTGCTAGGTATTCATCCTTGGCGCTGGCGCAGATGACTTTGGATGCCTCATGCCGCGCACGCTGTAGGCGCTCCGTGGCAATGGCGAGGGCCTGCCTAGTGTCGTGTCGGATGGCATTGATCTCTGTAAGTCGGGCGCGGAGGCCTTCCGAAAGCGGATCGGGTGTTTCGTCGGCTGCGTCCCCCAATAGGTCGGCGACGCGAGCATTGATGGCCTGGTGCGGTGTAGCAGCAGCGCGAGTCGAGAGCCGAGTCAGTAATTCGGATTCTTCGTTGTCGAGTTTGGCACTCGATGAACGCAAACTCGCGCACAGTTCGGCCAGCTTTTCGTAGTTGGGATCGGCCTCCCGGAGGCTGAAGGACAAGCTCGCCACCTGCTGAGCTTTGGGCTTCTTGAAAATTTCCATAAATGGTTCCTTTTAAAATCGAACAGCGCGTTCGAGGCGCTGATATCTGTCGACGGTGCGGCGCCTGCCGAGGCGAACAGGTGGTGCGTTGGCGATAGCAATTGCGAATTCGGTGAAAAGGCCGGCGCTTAAAGTGGCGGTTCGTTCGAATGCGGGCCGAGGCCTCGCGATTGGGGACGCGTAGGTATCCACGTGGACACCATGATCGCTGGCCCTGTAAGTCAGCACCGCCCCCGGCGAACTCAGGTCTAGACGAAGTTCGAGAAGATCGTCGGGTTTGGCGACGAATTCGGCCAAGGTGTCGCAGAGCGACCTGCCGCCCTGTGACGGTTTCATGTCGGCAACGACCGATACGAAAGTCGGGTCGGACGTCGCGGGGCTACCGAGCATGACGGAGAGCAGCACAAGAGCGACGTCGTGGCTCGTTGCCTGGCTTGGGACGCCCTGGGTGGCTGGAAGTAGTTCCCTGCCTCGCAGCCTATCCGCATGCCAACGCGTAGTGCCGTCGGGGATACGCATTACTGCGTCGGTAATAGCGCAGAGTTGTTTGGCCGTAGCCATCGGTTCTCCTCCAAGAAAATGTGGAAAGTTGGCTCAATAAAAACGCTACCCCGCCAGCCAGCCTTTCGAGCGGCGGCGGGGTCGATCGACGCACTGCCGGCAGCGGCGATGCGGATTTGGAATGGGTTGCCGGCGCGCTGGCGACGCAATCCGGCGAGCGCCGACCTGGGGGACGGCGCTAACTAATGTTTCTAATAAGATACATTTTTCCGTCAGCCTAGACTGGATACTAAGCGGCCAGTTTTTGCGGTATTTTGTTGTTATCGTTGTCGGCACCCGGCTTATGTTGCAATTCGGCGACTGTGATAAGCATATCCAGCGCACGGTCGATAATGGTTGCTCCGTATTTCTGCGCGCTCGATTCTGTGAACCCTCGTGCGATTCCGATATCCTTTGCCGTGGCGTCGGTAATGGCCAAGTCAAGAATAGCCGCCATTGCGCCCAACGAGGCGCGCACGCGGCTTTCTTCGGCCATGCGTGCCAGTTCCCGCGCGGCGTTCGATTTCGCGTTCCACGCCCCCGTCTCAGAACCATGCGCATCGTTACGGCAGTGAGTGACGCCGCCCGTCCACTGCTTGCCGCCGACAAGCCCCGGTTGGAACATGGTGGTAGGTGGCAATGCTCCCTTCGTGTCGATGGTGTTTTTGATTGCAGCGGCAAGCACTGCTCTCGCATCTTCGACGCCGGGAAGCGGGTCGTAGTACGTGCCGTTTCCTCCCGCACCTTCAGATGAGACTGGCACGCGCTCAAGTCCAACTGCATCACCGGGAAGCGGTGTCGCGTTGGGCAGGCGTAGGTATCGCCAGACATTCGCATTGGTACGCTTAGGCGCCAGTTTGCTTCCCTGCGACTGTGCGGGTCGCTCGATCGGCTTTAGCGGCTCGCCCTTGGCGGTCCTGCCCCATTCAACAAGTTCGTTGCCATTGAATCGCAGATCGCCAAACTTGATGTGAGCCGCGACTGGAGGGTTCTGCAGCACGACTTCCGGTTTGGCTTCGCTCGGCTCGTAGATCCGGACCCTCTTGCCCGTATGGTGCCAACGCTCCTTGCCCGTTACCTGCCACCCTATGGCTCCGAGGAGGGCAGGCTCTGTCGGTCGGATTTCCATGCCTTCTTCGGTGTTCGTTTCGTCCTCGCCAACCGTGCCGCCAAGCATACCGGCAGGCTGTGTTAGGTCTCGCCAGTACTGCAGCGCCTTAACCCGATACAGCTTGCCGGAATGGACCAGCCGTTCAAACGTCGGCCAAGCGAGCACAGGTGCCGGTTCGCGTGCGTAGGACGCGCCATCAATATTGATCATGTTGGGAAGTTCCCCAGGTTAAAGAAACCGGCCGCCGGGCCGGTAAGTGCCGAACCGCAAAGTGCGGGACCGGTAATTGCGCTGGAACCATCTCCCTATTGCTAGGGTTGTCTCGATTGAAGGGAGGACCACATGCTTAGATTCTTACTCGGCCTCGGCGCGCTCTATGCGGTATTCCAAATTGGCAGGGAATACGGCCGTACAGAGGCGGAAGTCATGCTGTTGCCGCCGCCAGTTGACTATGAGAGACGTCCTCCGAAAAGAACCGAGGCTGAGCCGTCCTGACGTTATCATTCGCAGGCCTAAGGTCCGGACGGATTCGATAGAATTCAGGCCAACTAAGCGTACGGATTTGCACCGTCTCGGCGCCAACGGCGATAGTTCGGGATATTGTCATCTGGTGTCTTTGGGGAAGGGCGCCTCGGGCGCGGGTTCCGGCGAGGCCGGTCGTCATCATCGCCAAAGCGGCGAAGGTCTTTCACAACTCAACCTATAGGCGTTTTCGCCTTGCTTGTCAAGATTTTGAGATGGTGATAAGCGATTACTCTATATATGGTGGCTTCTCTATTTTCGAAATTACCTGCAATTCCGCAATGAGATGACTATGGCAGACAACTCGCCGCCCGAGGGGCAACGCTTTTCACAAGTGTATCTGGTGAGGACTGACCTTCTGCCTGATAGCATTCGAATGCGGAGGCGACTGGCGCTGCTCCTTTTTGAACGGGGGCCGAGCGACCTGTATTCCTTAATGAATCGGGAATTAGGCACAAATCTGCCAAGCAACGGGTCAAGAATCCAATCGTATTGGCCCCGTGTATTCCAAATGGACATTGAACTTCGAGACGTCTTAGATTCTGTTACGCTAATATATAGATATTTGAGTAATCCCCAAACTCGCGGCGACTTTATCTCGGAAGCAAGGCGAATTTTTGCGGAGGAGCAAGTTCGATATCGAATTGACAGCAAGGGAGGCGTTCACTTTGCTCTTGATGCTGATTTCGAACGGACGCGAGTGTCGACGATCGCCGAGTTGGGGTCTGCCAGATATCAAGGTGTACTTAGCTTATTCGAGGATGCGTATTTGGCGCTCGATCAAACTCCACCTGACGGGAAAGCAGGGATCAGATCCGCATTCTTTGCGGCGGAAAGTCTATTCAGGCTAATTTTTCCCGACGCGCATCAACTGAGCGGCGGTGAGGTAAAGAAGCATTTGAGCCCCTTGCTCGATAAATTGTACCATGATCAGAAGCCGGCCATTCACCTAGCGCACAAGCAGTTAGCCTCCCTTAGAGAGTGGATCGACGGTGCCCACTTCTATCGTCACGAGCCTGGCACGGAGGAGCCAGCCCAGCCGCCACTCGATTTGGCGATCTACACTATCTCCCAATCTGGAGGTCACCTTAGGTGGCTCGCCGCAGTCGATAGGAAGTCGAAATAGGCTAGACTGGACCCATTCGGTTTTCTCTCCGCTGAGATACGCGGCTCATGCTGCTTTCCCCCTCCAGACAACGTCGCGGAGTGACGGGATAACCTCCCCGTCCTCCATTTCCACCATCACAACGAAACTCAGATTTTCGTTGTCCGCCTGCGTAAAGGTAACGCCAACCACCTCAACCTCGTCGCCATCTTCGTCCTGCGCTTTGAATGAAGTGATCGGCATCATGACACGGGCGTCCGCAGGTTCGCGTTCGGCCAGGACGTCGCGCATGATTTCCTCGAACTCTTGAGGTTCCATCAAGCGGCCTCCTGCCAAGGCAGATGGCGGGTCACCGACTCATCGTCATCGCCCCGAATGAGGTTGTCATTGGCGGCGTCAGGGTAGCGGTGCCACCGATAAGTTTCGGTGCCATCCTTTGCCGTATGCAGGTCAAGCAGGACGCGCTTGAACTCGAAGTCGGAATCGTTGCTGACGTTGAGATCGCGCTTCAAGTTGGCGTAGTCGTCGCCGTGCAACCGAATGGTGCTGCTGGCCGGCTCGTCTCCCTCTCGGTCGAGCCATCGAAGCGAGACGTCTATCGGGCCGAAGCCACCATCCCACAGGATTTCCTCGATTTCGACGTCTCGTCTCGTCGCGCCTGCCTGCTTGCGCGGCATTTTGACTTTGCCAGGCCTTGCCTTGTATTTTGCCGGGGGATCTTCATCGTAGCGTTTTTCGCGTAGCCACCTGTCGAGATACATACGGTCCACACCGTCGCCAGCCGCAGCTTTCCAATCGTTGGCAGAGGAGATGAGGTCGGCAATCGGCAAGCTCAGTTTCCGGAATTCTACCTCGGCGGCAGCACTGTTTTTGCGGACGCCATATGCTCGATACAACCTCTGAAACTCTTCGGCCGGAACCGCCGCGGTGGCCGCAAGGCCGTCCGCGTGCGGCGCCAACGGCGCGGCTGAATCATTAATATCATCCTTCCCTGTACCCTGGTCTAGTGACCGGGTCAGGGTGGATGGGTCTTCGTTCAGAAAATCCCGAACGCTATTATCCGTAGCGTTCGGAGATTCCCGAACATCTGCGTTCGGAGAATTCAGAACGCTAGCGTCGTCAGCCGTAGTGTTCGGAGATTTCTGAACGCTACAAACCAAATCCCAAGCCGGGACGTAACGGCTGGCACGCCGCCCGCTGCCTTTTTCCTGGTGGAGATAGCCCCATGATACGAGATCCGTGAGGGCGCCGTGCACGTCGCCGGCATACAGACCTTTGCCTGCAGGATCTCGATCCTTGATGGTGGTTACTACATGACGGACGCTCGCCAGGGCGTTGCCGTACGTGCTGTGATACCAGTCGAGAATGAAGCCAAACACGAGGCTGTGCTTCCTGGTGGCTCGCTTGTCGTATGGGAGGCTCATAAGGAGCTTGAGCTTGGCCTCAAGGCTTTCTGGCTTCGGGAGGTGTTTAGCGTTCGACATGAGCTGCTGCCCCCAACGCCGCGGCTGCCGCCTGGCTGATTTGTTCGGCGAACTTCGGAAGGAAGGTTACAGCGTGTTTGCCGCAAGCTTGAGGTGCGACCGTGCGCAACTTGCCTTCAGTGTTTCGGCGGAGAATGAGATTGTAAATCCGTAAGTGCCCGCCAATCTCCAGATCGAAATAGGCAAGCGTCTTGGGTCCGGCTGCTGGCCGGATTGCAATGATGTTCAACGTAATGTTCCTGATTTCGTCGCGTCCGGACTAGGGACGCGGATCAATAAAACCAATGACTTGTCACAGGATGCGGAACTGCTCGCGGTTCTCGAAGGCCATGGCTGAGCGGCAATAGTCGAGAAGCTGGGTCCAGTTGGACAGGACCTCGCGGCCGCGGATTTCGCTGCGCGCCATGCGCTGCGCGGCGGCAGTAATCACCTTCAGATCGACTGCCACCGATGGGCCAATGCCCTTCACCTCCTGAAGCAGCGCCACCGGCGCGCCAAGCACCTCGGCCAGCGTGCCGAAGCGCGAAAGCAGCGCCTTGGCGATCGGCTTGGTGTCGACGCGTGGGATCAGGCGAAAGAGCAGGAGTTCGAGAAGCTCGTAGTCGGGCAGGGCGTCGGGCCCAGCCGCCGTGAACCGTTCACGCAGGCGGTCGCGATGGCCGTGATAGTGCGGCTTTTCCACCGCCGCGGCCTTCGCCGGCGGTTCGCTCCACCGCTCGGAGAAGTATCCCCGCTCGTCGTCGCCGTTTTTCCCCATCGAACGCCCATATCCGACTGACCGGAACAGACAGTAGAGCATGATTCTAAAAGGGGAAACCGGCTCGCGATGGTTTTCAAAAGAGCCGCCAGACGCCGATCCCCCGCAGTCAGTCTCGGCGCGCAATGATCCAGTCGGCTGCCGCCGCGAGATCGGCGAAGGTTTCGGTCGGGCGCGGGTCAAAGCGTTTTTCGTCGCCTTGCCGGTATTTGCCCGTCCGCACCAGCAATGCGCTCGAAATTCCGGCGCGCAGGGCGCCAGCTATATCGGCCTCGGCGTCGTCGCCGACCATGATCGCCTGATCCGGCGGACAGTTCATGCTTGCCAGAGCCGACAGAAAGAATGCCGGCGACGGCTTGCCGAGAACGGTTGCGCGTTTCAGGGAGGCATATTCCAATGCCGTGACGAACGGCCCTGCATCGAGGCTGAGCGCACCGTCGGCATCCCGAAACGCCCGGTTGGTGGCGAGGGCCAGCAGTTCGGCCCCCGCGTTCAACTCGCGGAACGCATCATTCAGGACCGTATAGGTGAAGGCCTCGCCGGCATCGCCGACGATGACGGCGCGCTTGTCGCGAACCGGCAATTCGAAAAAGTCCGGCTCAAGGCCGGGATGAACCAACAGATATGGCGCACGACCATTGCGAAGAAGCCATTCGCGCGCCGCGTGCGCCGGCGTGAAAACATCCGCTTTGGTGACGGTCAGTCCCAGCGCTTCCAGATGTTGGAGGACCGTCTGTTTCGACGAACGTGTCGTATTGCTTACGAAGCGCACGGCCAGGCCGGCCTGGCGCAAACGCGCAACGGCTTCCACCCCGCCTGGTATGGCGGTCTCGCCATCATAGATGACGCCTGCGAGATCGAGCAGCACGCCTCGGGTCATCGCCTCAGCATGGCGAGAAGTTCGCCCTGCGTCAAAGCCGGGCGGATGTCAGTCAGGCTTTTGGGCGATATTCATCAGCCCGGCAGGCCGGGGCGGTCGAGTTTTTTCGGCGACAACGTGAAGATCTCGCAACCGGTCTCGGTGACGCCGATCGTGTGCTCGTACTGAGCCGACAGCGAGCGGTCGCGTGTTACGGCCGTCCAGCCGTCCGACAGCACTTTTACGTGCGGGCGGCCGAGATTGATCATCGGCTCGACGGTGAAGATCATGCCCGGCCGCATTTCTACGCCTTCATTGGCGCTGCCATAGTGCAGGATGTTGGGCGCGTCGTGGAACAACTGGCCGACGCCGTGGCCGCAGAAATCGCGCACCACCGAGCAGCGCTCTGCCTCGGCATAGGTCTGGATGGCGGCGCCGATGGCGCCGGTGCGGGCGCCCGGCCTGATCGCCGCTATGCCCCGCATCAGGCATTCATGGGTGACCTCGAGCAGCCGTTCGGCCGCGCGCTTGATGGTGCCGACCGGATACATGCGCGAAGAATCGCCATGCCAGCCGTCGAGGATATAGGTGACATCGATGTTGACGATGTCGCCGTCCTTCAACGGCTTGTTGTCGGGGATGCCATGGCAGACGACGTGGTTGATCGAGGTGCAGGACGATTTGGTGTAGCCGCGATAGTTGAGCGTCGCCGGCAACGCGCCGTGGTCCATGCCAAATTCGAAGACGAAGCGGTCGATTGTCTCCGTGGTGACGCCTGGCTCGACCATCGGCACCAGTTCGTCGAGGCAGCGCGCGGTGAGGTCGCAGGCCTTGCGCATGCCGGCAAAACCCTCTTCGCCATAGAGGCGTATCTGGCCGGTGTTCCTGAGCGGTGCCGTGGCGGCGTCGAGATAGGTGACCATTCTTGTCCGTCTGTCGATTGGGTGGCTCCAAAAATGAGCCGGCGCGAAAATCTCCCCAGATTTGGCACCGGAAGCCGCAAGGTTCAAGGAGGAACTGCCGGCGGCAGGCGTAGCCTGGCGATATTCTTGCCTTTATGGACCCCAGACTGTCTGGCTGCTCCGCTTTCCTTTTGCGGCCCTGTGGGTTAGGCAACATTCGGAGACCCGTGCCCCTGATGGCGTCCAAGCGCGCAACATCATTTCTGTCGCCGATCAGGGCCGCCTGCTCGGGCCTGATGGCGCTGCTGTTGCTGTCGCTGTTATGCCTGGCCCAGTCGGACGCGACGGCTTCCAGGAAGGTCGCGTCGAGCGGCGCCGCTATCAGCGCGGCCAGGCAGGGCGACGCGGTGGCGCTGCTGCGCGTCACCGGCAAGATGAAGGCGGCCGAAATCCGGGCCGCCCGGCCGCTGCCGGCCAAGTTCGTTGGCGGTGACGCGAACACCCTTCTGCCGGAGGCCGGGTTCCTTCCGCTCGATCAACTCTCTTCGGCCTGGGCAGTGCTCGTATCAGCGACCGTGCCTGCGCCGCGCAAGAGAGCCAACCAGCCGCGCGCGCCGCCTTCAGCATAACTGGCGGTCGCGGACCGCGCGTTTCGACCCCATTCATAGCCATTTCGCGTCGTGACCCGTGCGGCGGCCCAGGCCGTGCACCGGCCGCGCGGCGCGTCATTTCCGGAGCCTCCAGATGCAACGTATCAAAACCTTCAAAACCCTCTCGCGTGCCGTTTCGGCCGCCTTGTTTCTCTCGGTGCAGGCGCTGATTTGCATCGGCACCGTCTATTGGGCGATCGCCGAAACGCTTGGCATGACAGGAACGGCGGCGCTGGTCTTCGCGGCGATCTTTGCGGTGCCGACATTCTATGTCCTGACGGTCGTTGTTCGCATGGCCTATGACGCCGAAACCGACCCGGCAAACCAATGAGCCCGCGGTTCGGCCGGGCTTCTTGCGGCTATCGACCGCACTGACGACACATTCCTGCGCCAGAAGCCGGCCAGAGCAACCTTTCACGACGACCGGCGTTGCCGCACGGTGATGCCGGTTCGGGAGAGATGGAATGGACAGATTGCAATTCGAGGTGCCGGTGCGCATTGCGCCCGCGCCCGGCTTGCCGGTCGAGGAAATCTACAGCGTCGAACAGGCGCTCGATTTCCTGCAGAATTGGCCGGCGCGTCGGCAGGGCAAGATCCATGAGGCCGCCTTCAACGCCTGCTTCGGCGCGACGGTGGACGTGGTCAAGACCGAGGACGCCTGCCGGGCGTTCATGACGTTCTGCCGCGTCAGCGGCCTGCTGGCCAAGGACATGATGGTTCCCGGCAAGCGCGGCGGCGAGGCGAGGGGACTGAGGATCTAGGCCGGGCAATTGGCGCTCCAGTCGTCCGTCTGCTGCGATTGCCTCGACTTCGCGGTCCCTTCGCAAATTGAACGATGGACCTCGCCGTTAAGGTTCTGTTTCCAACCTCGCAGCTAGGCCTGTGACCGTAGAGCAGCGTGTGATTCGTTGCGTCAGTGTCGTGGTCCAGAAGATGTCGTCAGCAAACGTGCGAGCCTTTCCAATAGACCGGCAGATGGTCCTGGTTCGCGATGTTGCCGCCAAGCTCGGCAATTTGCATGGCGACACGGCCACATCCTTCTGGAAGGCCACCGCGCGCGAACTCCTCGACCTTGCGATGGGGTCCGGCCGCGATGCCGCTTCCGCCAGCAACGAGGTGCGCCGATTTTTCGCTGCTGTGCAAAAAGAGATGCATGTGCTGACAAGTGAGGCCACTGCTCTGCCTGCGAGATCGTCACCAATCTGAATTGTCCAATTTGCTCTGCTGGCCGAAGCAGATTGGCTATCCCTGGATGTCCCTGTTCTTCGCTGCCAGCCGCGGGCCGGTCTTGGCGTCGACGATTTCGGGTCTGGCGCTGTCGATCGCGCCGTCCCAGCCGCCGCCGAGCGCCTTGTTGAGCGCGATATAGTCGGTGGCGATCAGGACACGGCTTTGCAGAAGAGCGTCCTCGGCCGAATAGAGCGAGCGCTCGGCGTCCAGCACATCGAGGAGACTGGTCTCGCCGGATTTGTAGAGCGTCCGCTCGAGACTCGCCGCGTCGCCGTAGGATTTCGCGGAAGAGGCTAACTTGCCGTTCCTGATGCGCTCCTGCGTCAGCGAAACGCTGGCGTTTTCGACGTCTTCGAGCGCCGTCAGGACTGAGGCTTTGTAGGCGATGAAATATTGGTCGCGCTGGGCCTCGGCGACTTCGACGGCGGCCTGCAGCTTGCCGGCGTTGAACAGCGGCACGCTGAGCGTTGGCCCGAAGGACCAGCCGATGGTGGAGTTCTTGCCGAGATCGCCGAGCTTGAAGGCGGAGGTGTCGATGTCGCCGGTCAGGCTGACGCTCGGATAGCGCGCCGCCTCGGCCTGGCCGATCCTGGCGGTGTACTCGGCATATTGCCGTTCCGCCATGCGCACATCCGGCCGCGAGAGCAGGATATCGGCGGGAACGCCTGTCGGGATGGGCAGGCGCGGTGAGGGTATCGGCGCGCTGTGCTTCAATCGCTCGGTCAGCGCGGCCGGCGGCCGGCCGGTGAGCACCGAAAGGCGGTGTACCGCTTCGGCATAGCTCGCCTCCAGTGTCGGGACGTCGGCCTCGGTGCTGCTCGCCTGTCCCTTCGCCTTGGCAACATCGGCCGCCGTCGCCGTGCCGGCTTCGGCCATGGTGCGGGTGAGCTCCGCCGTCTGCGTCTGCGACGCGGCCGCGCGGCGGGCGAGTTGAGCACGCGCCTGATAGCCGCGCGCCTGGGTGTAATTGGAGGCGACATCGCCGACCAGGGTCAGCAGCGTCGAGCGCAGTTCCTCTTGGGCGGCATCCAGCCCGTAGCGGGCGGCCTCGACGCTCCTGCGGTTGGCGCCGAACAGGTCCAGTTCCCAGCTGGCGTCGAAGCCGGACTGGAACTGGCTGTACGCATCGCTGGCGGTTCCGCCCGAAGTGGTCGCGGCCGTCTTGTTGCGCGTGGTGGATCCGGAGCTGTCTGCGGACGGGAACAATGTCGCGGCGCTCTGGCGGTAGCTGGCACGGGCCTCGTGAATCCTGGCCTTGGCGGTGGCGACGTCGAGATTGCCGGCGACGGCTTCTTCGACAAGCGCGTCCAACTCGGGGTCACGCAGCCGCTGCCACCATTTCGACAATTGCGCCGGTTTGACGGGTGCGGTCTTCTTCTGGCTGCTCCAAGCCGCTGGCATCGCGAGAAAGGGCTTCTGATAGTCCGGGCCGACGACGCAGCCGGCCAGTGTGGTCGCTGCCAGCGCCACGGCGCTCACCTGCCTCCAGGTCGACCGACTGGCCGGCGCCGAGCTTCGGCCGGTCGTCCGGCTCTTGGAGTCCTTACGCGTCATACTCTTACCCTCAACTAGGATTGGTCGTGGCCCCTGCCTTGCATCCGTCGATACGGCCGGGGCATTCGTGAGGCCGCTGTCGGGCGACAACGAAGCCATGATTGGGCGGGCTGCCTTGATTGATGTCCAGTCAGCTTGCGGTGTTGGCGTCCGCTACCTGTCGGTCGGCGTCGGATCGCTCCACCAGCAGCTTGCCGAGATGGCGGGCGAAGAAGCGCTGGATGTCGTCCATGAAGGTGTAGACCACCGGGACATAGACGAGGCTGAGCACCGTCGAGGACAGCAGTCCGCCGACCACGGCGATGGCCATCGGCGCGCGTGTCTCGGCGTCGGCGCCGATGCCGAGCGCGATCGGCAGCATGCCGGCGCCCATGGCGATCGAGGTCATGACGATCGGCCGGGCGCGCTTGCGGGCGGCGTCTAGCAGCGCCTCGAAGCGGCTGAGGCCGCGCTCCTTCTCGGCGACCAAAGCGTATTCGACGAGCAGGATCGAGTTCTTGGCCGCGATGCCCATCAGCATCAAAAGGCCGATCAGCGACGTCACGCCAAGCGCATTGCCGGTGATGAGCAGGAAGCCGAGCGCGCCGCCGATCGACAGCGGCAGCGCGACGAGGATGGTCACCGGCTGCACGAAGCTGCGGAACAAAAGGACAAGCGTCAGGTACATCAGCAGGATGCCGGCGGCGATCGCCGTGGCAAAGCCCGAGAACAGCTCCTGCATGCGGGCGGCGTCGCCGCGCGCCAGCTCGTGCACCCCGGCCGGCAGGTTCTGCATGACTGGCAAGGCGCCGATCGCCGTGGTCGCCTGGCCAAGGGTGAGGCCGGAAAGATCCGCCTCGATGGTCGCGCTGCGGCTGCGGTCGACCCGCGTGATGCTGTTCGGGCCGGCGTTGAAGCCGATATCGGCCACGGCGCCGAGCGGCACGGTGCCCTTGCTGCCGGTCAGCGGCAGCATTGCGAGCTTGGCCGGATCGTCGATGGCGCCGTCGGGCAGAGTGACGACGATCGACACCTGGCGGTCGCCGAGATTGAATTTCGCCAGGCTGGTGTCGGTGTCGCCGATGGTGGCGATCTTGACCGTCGCGGCGATCTCGGTCGGCGTGATGCCGAGTTCAGCCGCCTTGGCGCTGTCGGGACGCACGATGAGCTCCGGTTTGGTCGTGGCGGCGGTCGAGGTCGGGTTGATCAGGCCGGGGACCGATTTCATCTGGTCGATCAGCGCGTCGCTTACCTTCTCAAGTGCGGTGCCATCGTCGCCGACCAGGGTGATCGACACTTTGGCGCCGGAAGAACCGTCGGCGCCGAACTGGATGCGGGCGCCCGCAATGTCGTTGAGCTTGGGCGAGGCTTCGGCCTCGAATTCCTGCTGGCTGACCGTGCGTTCTGCGCGCGGCTTGAGGTTGACGGTGACGGTGGCGGTGCGCACCTCGGCCGAGCTCGAGCCCTGGTTCGGCCCGCCGCCCGAGGCAGCAGCCGTGCCGATGGTGGCAAAGATGCTGTCGACGGCCGGCTCGTCCTTGAGCCGCTTGGTGATGTTTTGCACGACGGCCGTCGTCTGTTCGATCGTCGAGCCCGGCTGCAGTTCGACGGACATCATCGAGCGGCTGCGATCGGTCGCCGCCATGAATTCGGTCGGCAGTTTCGTTGCCAGCGCCATCGAGCCAGCGAAGAAGGCAATGCCGGCGAACAGTGTGATCCAACGGTGGTCGAGCGCCTTGCGCAACAGCCACAGATAGCTCGGCACCCAGGCCGGCGTATCCTCCTCGCTATGGCCGCCGGCACGCACCAGATAGGCGCCCATCAGCGGTGTGAGCATGCGCGCTACCAGCAGCGAGAACAGCACCGAGACGCAGACGGCGATGGCGAAGCTCAGGAAGAACTTTCCGGGAATGCCGGGCATGAAGGCCACCGGCAGGAACACGGCGACGATGGTCGCTGTGGTCGCCACCACGGCAAGCCCGATCTCGTCGGCCGCCTCGATCGCCGCCTGGTAAGCGCTGGCGCCGGTCTGGCGCATATGGCGCACGATATTCTCGATCTCGACGATGGCGTCATCGACGAGGATACCGACCACCAGCGACAGGGCAAGCAGAGTGATGTTGCTGAGCGAGATGTCGAAGGCCGCCATCACGGCAAAGGTCGGGATCAGCGACAGCGGCATGGCGACCGCCGACACCAGCGTCGCCCTGATATCGCGCAGGAACAGCCAGACGACGCCGACCGCGAGCAGGGCGCCCATCCACAACGCCTCGAGCGCTGCATCGTAGCTTTCCTGCACGAAGCCGGACGAGGAGGTGACCTCGGTGAATTTCGCCGCGGTGGACTTGGCACCCATTTCGGCGATCGTGGCGCGCGCGGCCTTGACGACGTCGATCTCGCTGGAACCGACCGACCTGTAGACGTTGAAGGCCACGACCTGCCTGCCGTCGAGATAGGCCGCTTGGCGCGGCTTTTCCCAGCTGTCGACCACGGTGCCGAGATCGGAGAGCTTGACATCGCCGGCGCCTGAAAGCGCGATGCGGGTATCGGCCAGCGCCTCGACGCTCGTGGCACTGGCCAGCGTGCGCACGGACTGTTCCTGGCCGCCGATGGCGGTGCGGCCGCCTGGCTGGTTGACGTTGTTGGAGGCGAGCGTCTGGCTGACTTCGCCGGCGCTGATGCCGAGTGCCGCCAGGCGATCCGGATCGAGCTCGACGCGGATGACGCGGTCGACGCCGCCCGAGCGGGTGATCTTGGAGACGCCGTCGACGCCGAGCAGGGCCTTGGCGACATCGTTGTCGATATACCAGCTCAACGCATCGGGCGACATGGACGGCGCCTCGACCACATAGGTCAGCACCGAATTGCCCGTCGCGTTGACCTTGGCCACCACCGGTGTCTGGGCCGCAGCCGGCAGGCTGGACTGCACTTCGGATACAGCGTTGCGGACGTCGTTGGTGGCGGTCTCAGGGTCGGTGCCGAGGGTGAACTCGACCGTGGTGACGGAAGAACCCTCGCTGATCGAGGTCGAGACGTCGTCGACGCCTTCGAGCGTCGCCACGGCATTTTCGACCACGCGCGCGACCTGCACCTCCATCTCGCTCGGCGCGGCACCCGGCTGCGCAACCGTCACCGTGACCGTCGGCAAGTCGATGTCGGGCATGTTGTTGGTGCGCAACTGCATGAAGCCGTAGAGGCCGGCAATCGTCAGCGAGAGGAACAATACGATGGTCGGAACCGGGTTGCGGATCGACCAGGAGGAAATGGCGTTCATTGGGCTGTCTCCGTCGAGGGCGCGGAGGCGTCGGCCTCGGCAGAGGCGATGCGAACCAGATTGCCGTCGCTGAGGAAGCCGGCGCCGGCGACGACGACGCTGTCGCCTGCCGACAGGCCGCTCTCGATGGCGACGCGGCCGTTCTGGCGTGCGCCGGTTGCGACGGAGCGCGCGCTGACCTTGCCTGCGCCATCGACGACGAAAACCGCCGGCTGGCCGTCATGCCAGACGAGGGCCGCCTCGGCGACGCTGAGCTGCTGCGAGGCAGCGGTGGCTATCGACACGCGGGCAAACATGCCGGGCTTCAGGCCGGAGCCTTCGCCGAGGCCGACATAAACGGTGGCAAGCCGCGTGGTCGAATTGACCGTCTCGGCAATGGAGGAAACGCTGCCGGCAAAGGCGCGGCCGGAAGCGTCGGTGACGCTCGCCGACTTGCCAACCGAGATCGCCGCCAGGTCCTTTTCGGGGACGAGGACGCCGACCTCCAGCCTGCCGTCGCGGATGATCTTCATCAACTCGGTGCCGGCCTGGATGATCGAGCCGGCGACAGCGGGCTTGCTGGAGACGATGCCGTCGAAGGGGGCGCGGATGGTCGTCCGGTCGAGTTCGGCCTGCAATCTCTCTGCAGCGGCCTCGGCCTGTTCGACTTGCGCCTGGCCGGTCTTGACGGCGGTTGCTTTCTCTTCCGCGGTCTCGGCGCTGACAGCGTTGCTGGCCAGCAGCTTGTTGGCGCGGGCAGCGGCGGAGACTGCCGAGTCCAGCGTCGCTTGGGCTTGCGCGACCTCGGCCTTCTGCTCGGCGAGCTGGGCCTTGAGCAGCGAGGCGTCGAGGCGCGCGACGACATCGCCCGCCTTGACGTGGTCGCCCTCGGCAACCAGGACATCGGTCAGGCGCAAGCCGCTCTCTTCCGCGCCGATCGTTGCTTCCTGCCAGGCAGCGACCGTGCCGGTGGCGCTGACGGAAGATTTGATGGCATCGGAACGGACCGTCTCGACGGAAACGGTCAGCGTGGCGGCCTGAACCGGCGCGGCCGTTTGCGCAGCGGGTTCGGCCGAGCCGCGGCCATAGGCGTTGAGCACCGCGACAACGCCGGCTGCGACCAAAACGGCCACAAGGAGAAGATGGCTCTTACGCAATTTTCTGGTCATGATCTTTGGTGCTCAAACGTATGGAAATTGGAAGCGACAGGCGGTAGGCGGCGAAGCTCAACCGGACCGCGCCCTTCAGCGTGTCGGCCGGCAGGGTCGGCGGCATGGCGCGAGCGAAATGACCGATCGGCAGGGACGGCGGACCCATCGCCGCGATCAGCCGCAGCATCATCAAGGCTTCCCACATTGTCGTGCTTTCGTTGCTCGATGACGGCCGGGCAAACCGGCCGCCATTTTGGGACAAAAGAGACCGGCCGGCCCGCGAACGGGTGGTCAACGGGCCGGCCGGCGCAACCGGTCAGAGTTGCGAGCCATTCTCGGGCGGCGGGAGCTGCCTGCCATGGTCAGGAAGACCGCCGGGACCGGCTGCGGCATCCGGCGGGCTGCCCCAGGGACCGAGGGGTGGTCTGTGTGGCCGTTCCGCCGAAGCGAGGATTTCGAGCTGTTCGGGCGTCAGCTTGGCGCGGAGCGCGGTAATTGCACCCTTCAGCTTGCCGGCCGAAACCGCACGTTTGGTGATGTCGTCGGCGAGGCTTTCCTGACGGGCGAACGGGTCGCGCGGTGCCTGAGCGGCGCTGCCATCGGGGCCGGGCTTTCCGGCGTCGGGGCCGCGTCCACCGGAGCCGCCCGGACCATGATCAGGCAACGGTGGCGTCAGTGTCTCCTGCAGCGCACTGGTGTAGTCGCGCCAGGCGTCGAGCTGCTCGGCCCGAATGCCAATCTTGGTTTCAAGCGCCGAAAGCCGGGCTGCCAGCATGAATTCCGGCGGCGGTCCCATGCGCTGTGCGCCGAAGCGCAGCGGGCCAAAACCTTCCGGCCGGTGCCGCGTCGGTCCATGCGGACCGGGTTGCATCGGACCCTGGTCCGGGCTGTCCTGCATGGCCACTATTGGCGGTTCGTCGCCCGAGGGGGCGCCAGGGTCGGCTTGCTGCGCCAGCGCCGGATGAATGGCGGCGACCGAGAAGAGGCCGAGGGCAAAAAGTCTGCTTCGCATGATGTTTTCCTTTCCCACATGCTTCGGATGGCTGGAGGATAGGAGGCGTCTTTTGCCGCTTTGCTTCGGCGCGTTGCCGAAGGTTTCCACAAAAGGGAGATTTGTTTCCGAATGTTTCTGTTCGCCGGCCGGAAACATTCGGTTGCAATTTTCCATGCCGCTCGCCTGCGGCTCTCCCTATAATCAAGAGCGAACAGGCAACCGGGCGAAGAATGCAGGCACAATCCCATATCCTAGTCGTCGACGATGACCGCGAGATCAGGACGCTTCTCGGGCGCTATCTCGACGGCCAGGGCTTTCGCGTCTCAGTGGCGGCCGACCGGCGCGAATGCGAACAGAAGCTCGGCACGGGCCAGTTCGACCTGATCGTGCTTGACGTCATGCTGCCCGACGGCTCTGGGCTCGATATCTGCCGCGCCTTGCGCGACCGCAAGCCGCATATTCCGGTGATCCTGCTGACGGCGCTGAAGGAAGATGTCGACCGCATCATCGGGCTGGAGCTTGGCGCCGACGACTATCTCGGCAAGCCGTTCAATCCGCGCGAACTCACTGCCCGCATTCGCGCCGTGCTGCGGCGCTCGGCGCCGGAAGAGGCCGCCCCGCCGCGCGTGCGCGTCTACCAATTCGCCGGCTACAGGCTGGAACCGGACACGCGCAAGGTGACGGATGCCGAGGGCGCGCTCATCGACCTCACCGGCGCCGAGTTCGACCTGCTGCAGGTCTTCCTCGACCGTCCCGGACGGCTCTTATCGCGCGACCAGCTTCTCGACCTGACGCAAGGCCGCGAGCGCGATCCGCTCGACCGCTCCGTCGACGTGCTGATGAGCCGGCTGCGGCGCAAGTTTGGCGACACCGGCGAAGGGCCTCTGTTCAAAACGGTGCGCAATGGCGGCTACCAGCTCACCGCCCGCGTCGAGACGGCGGAGGCCGAGGCATGAAGTCGCTGCGCCGGCGCCTGATCATCCTGCTGGTCGTCTCGATCGTCGGCGTTGTCGGCCTTGCAACGATCGTCGCCATCAAGGTGCTTGGCGGGCCGTCGCCCGAGTTGAGCATGGGGCCGGTGGCTCGTCAGATCCAGTTGATGGTGCAACTGGTCCCGGGCCACGTGCCGGGCGCCGGCGACGCGCCGGTCAATCTCAGCGATCAGCCCGCCGATGGCGTCGAGGACCAAAGGCACACCCGTGTGCTCAACCACATCATGCACGAGTTGGGCCTTGATGTTTCGGCCGTCGTCAGCCGCAATGTCGGCAGACCCGGCATGGTCGCTTCGGTCGCGCTGCCCGACAATCGCTGGATGATCGTCGATGTCCCCGATTTCGGGCCACCGCGAGATGCCTGGTTCGTGCTCTCGGGCTGGATCACGCTGATCGTACTGGGCGCTACCGCCGTGTCGGTCTATTTCACCGCCGTGCTGGTGCGGCCGCTGGAGATGCTCGAGACCGCGGTCAGCAAGATCGGCTCGGACGGCGTTTTAGCGGCGGTGCCTGAGGAAGGGTCGGCCGAGGTCAGGGCGACCGCGCATGCGCTCAACCAGCTTTCCGCCAGGCTGAAGACGGCGATGGAAAGCCGCATGCGGCTGGTCGCCGCCGCCGGGCACGACCTCAGAACACCGATGACGCGGATGCGGCTGCGGGCCGAATTCCTCGACGACGATCGCGACAAGTGGCTTCACGATCTCGACGAGCTCGACCGCATCGCCGACAGCGCGATCCGGCTGGTGCGCGAGGAGGTGAACCAGGATGCGGTGGAGCCGGTGGAGCTCGACAGGCTGGTCCGTGATATCGAAACCGAGATGATTTCGGCCGGCCATGCGGTCTCGATCGACCATCTCGACAAGGTGTCGGTCAAAGCCGGCGCCCTCGGGCTGCGCCGCGCGCTGCGAAATCTAATCGTCAACGCCGCGACGCACGGCAAAAGCTGCACCATTGCGCTCACCGGGCAGGGTGGCCGGGCCGTTCTCACCATCGCCGATCGCGGGCCCGGCATTCCGCCGGACCTCCTGAACAAGGCGTTCGAGCCGTTTTTCCGGGTCGATCCGGCCCGCGCGCAATCTATCCCCGGCGCGGGGCTGGGCCTCGCGATCGCCAAGGAGATCATCGAGCGCTACGGCGGCACGATCCGGCTGGAGAACCGGCAGGGCGGAGGGCTGCTGCAGACGGTGGTGTTTGGCGCGGTTTCCTAATGGACCGGAGCCGTTCAAGCCCTGCCAAATCGAGACGATCTCGGCCTCGCTCGCTGCATCGTGACAGCGCGACCGTTGCGGGCCTGCGAATTTTGGCAGTACAACGTTTTTGCGAGGATGCCACCATGACCATACGCGGGACCATGCTTTGCGCGGCAGCGATAGTGATTGCGGCTACAAATTTCGCAAACGCTCGGCCCGACACGCGAAAGATGACCTGCGCGCAGACCCAGGCGTTGATCCAGAGCCAGCATGCGACAGTGCTGAGCACCGGACTGAATACCTATGATCGCTATGTCCGCCATTTCGGCAATGACTGCGATGCTCCTTACGTGCCGATGGTTGACTATGTCCCGACCGGTGACGGTCAGTGCATGGTTTATCGGTGCGAACAGCCGGCGCCAATGGTTCCGTTTTGATCGGAGGCAGTGCCGCTTTCCCGGCTTTCACGGAATCTCAGACATGGGCCGACGCTGCTCACTTGACCTGCTCGATCTCCGGAGCTGGCGTCTGGTCAATCACTGGAGCCGGCGTGCAAGCTTGCCCCTTGCATGCCTCGACAGGATCCTCGGCCGGCGGCAGGCAATTTTGTCCTTCGCAATGAACTGGCGGCCGCTCTGGCGCTGCTTCGTCGCTCGGCGGAGCAGGCTGATCCTCAGCGCGAACGGCCGCTGGTCCTACCAGGCCCATCATGGCCGTGCACAAGAGCGCTATGCGAAGCAAGTTCATTTCCGCCTCCGCGGCTGACAGCAAGCAGAACTTTACGCTCTCGATCTGAGGCCGACATCCTATCACCCGCGAACGACGTTAACAGCGCGTTTCCGCCCAAGGAATGCGCTCGGCCTTCACGCCCTGGGAGGATGCCATGGCCGATGGTGGAATGAACGTCACGAGGTTCGAATCCAAGTCCCACAACAACCCGGATGAAATTCGGGCGCCCGACAAGACACGTGTCGAAGTGGTCCGGCTTCCCGGCTTCACGATCGGGCGACTCAATATGGAGCCCGGGTTGAAATGGCCCGAGTGCGTGAAGCCTGTCGTCAAGACGGACAGTTGTCAGGTGTCGCATGTCGGCTACGTCGTATCCGGAACCTTGACCGTCAGATTGAATGACGGGACCCCAGAAAACGTTCGGGCAGGGCATGTCCTATACAATTCCGCCCGGCCACGACGCCTGGGTGGAAGGCAACGAACGCTTCGTGTGCATCGAAGTCATGAGCGCCGAGCAGTACGCCAAACCGGCATAGGGCAGGCGCAGAGCTGCAGGCTAGGCTGCAACGGGGTGGCGGGTGTTGCCGCGCCGCGCGTCACCGTTCGCCTTGGCGGACCATTTGCAAGGTCAGTCTCGCAACAGCCAGCACGGATATCATTGAGCCGTCACCAGAGGAGGTCTCAATGGTTTCCGCGATTGCAAGTCAACATCGGCATGTTCCGGAAAATCAACTGAAAGCGGCAAAGCCGGAAACAGGTGAAGGATTTGCGCCGGGCAACAGCGCAGACAGCGTGGGACATCGCGCCAAGGCGATGGTTGCCGAAGCCGGCGACACGGATCCTGGTGCGCAAGGCCGCGCGGCATCGACGATCGCCAGGATGGACATCACAGTTTTGACGCCGCCACCCGAAGAAGCACCAGCGGAGTAGGCTGAAGGACCGCCACTGACTAGACGTGGCACCGACTGGAGCTTGGGATGGCGCGTCACGATGGAAGAGATTCTGGAGCGACGAAGGCGCTGCACTTTCCCAAGCTCAACGTGACCTTCTGGTTTGACGGGTCGGAAATGGTTGGGCTCACTGCAAGAGATCCGGAAGGATGAAGAACGGCCTTCAGCGCGCGCTTACGCGGCGCGCGCAGGCCGGTCCGGGGCCGCGCATATAGTGGAGTTCTGGCCGGTAACGCGGTGCAACGAATTCGCGAACGTCTGATGCCAACCGAGTGATCAAGGCCCACCGCTCCATGACACATTCTCTGCAATACGCCGCTGCAGTAGGCTGTTCATTTCCGATTTTTGTCTGGGCTATCCACAGTCTCGCGGTCATCGAAGCGCTCCCTATGACCTTGTGACGGCCGGCGGACATGATGGCAAAATCCGCGACGTCGATGCCGATGCGATCTCTGCTGATTGACTGCTTGAACAAAAGACCGAGTCGGATTGGGTCGCAGTCAGAAATCCCCAAGAGGTCTCGGACAACCAAAGGGCTGCTCCCAGGGTCGCGGCCAAGAATGCTGCGGGAAGGCCGAACAGAAGCTTACGCGACATCATTGTCCCAACCTCACATGCCGGTATCGAAATGGAACAGCGCCTTTGCGCCCGGCATGTCTGAAATCAGAGGGAGCAAGAACCGTGCCACGCGTACCCGCGCACGACAGCTGTCAGGTGTCGCACGTCGCTACGTCGTATCCGGGACCTTGACCGTCAGATTGGATTCAGCGAAGCGGGCTGCCGTCCTCTATTTTCCCGCGACCTGCGTTAAAATATCACGTACCGATCTGGAGACGCGTCGTGGCCAAGGCCAGCAAGCGCCCATTCAACGTCAACGTCTTCCTCAACACCGTGGACGGCGGAAGGACTGTAGCGACCTATCTCAAGAATGAGACTGTCTATTCGCAGGGCGACCCCGCGGATTCCGTCTTCTACATCCAGAAGGGCAAGGTCAAGGTCAGCATCCTATCGGAGCAGGGCAAGGAAGCGATCGTCGCTCTCCACGGCAGCGGGGACTTCTTCGGCGAAGGCTGCTTGTCCGGCCAGCCGCTACGCCTGGCTACAGTCTCTGCGATGGTGGACAGCGTCGTCATGCGGCTTGATAAAGCATCGATCACGCGGGTGCTCAAAGAGGAACCGAAGTTCTCTGAGGTATTCATGTCATACTTGCTGGCCAGGAACGCCCGCGTCGAAGAGGACTTGGTGGACCAGCTTTTCAATTCGAGCGAGAAGCGCCTGGCGAGGTTGCTCCTGCTGATGGCAAACTTTGGCAAGGAGGGAGGCCCGCAGCCCGTCATTGCGAAGATAAGCCAAGAGACGCTGGCTGAGATGGTCGGCACCACGAGATCTCGCGTGAGCACCTTCATGAACAAGTTCCGCAAGCTCGGGTTCATTAAGTACAACGGAGATTTGGAGGTTCACAACTCTCTGCTGAATGTGGTCCTCCACGACAATCCTCACCTCAGGGGCAGGGACCTTTGAGGAACCTGTTCTGTATGGAACAGCCAAGCCACTTGCACTCGTGCTAGGTTCTCACGTCGGTTCCGCCCCCCCGGACCGGCCCTACAACCGTGAGACCATCTCGGTGCGGCAACTGCACGACTGCCTGCAGAGTCCCAGTTGTGTGCGTCAGCAAGATGGCTCGGCGTTGTCGGTGACTTCGGCGCGTCCGTCCCAGCCCACCCAAC
>NZ_JBWLUZ010000019.1:0-101258 GCF_057784325.1 Mesorhizobium sp. CNPSo 4689 | reverse complement strand
TCAACAGACGCGACAACCCGGGTGCGAAGATCCATCGAGTAAGGCTTGCCCATCCGTGCCGGCCTCCTTGTCCAGCCAGCACGTTGAATCAGATTTCCAAGCCTTAGGGAATCCCAGCCGATTCAGCCTCAATTCATTCCGCTCTAGCCGATTTGCCGGCCGGCGATAGAAGGAAAAGTCAGGATCTTCGCGACAGGGCTGCTGCCGGCAACATGCCAGGCCGAAAAGCCCGCGACCGATCTGGCCGCAGGCGCGAAAATGTCCGGGATCGGAAAGCTGCGTTCAGCGCAGGACGCGGCAGCGGCCGTTGTAGACCATCCAGCGGTCGAAGCCCGCGACGCAGAATTCGACATTGTCGCCGATCGAGGCGAAACCTTGCCCTTCCTCGATCAGGTACCAGATGGTGCGGTCGTGGCCGTCCGACAGGGCGACCGTGGCGCCGCAATAGCGGCGGCCAATCGGCCATTGTTCGCTGGCCGGCAGATAGCGGTGCTGGTGGATGCGGCGGAAATCGGTGATCGCGACATCCGGCAGATGCGGCACGTGGCGCACCTGGTAGGAAAAGCGGCTGGTGATCTTGTTCAGCACCCAGGCCTCGCCGCATACACCACCGTCCTCGTCGGAATAGACGGAAAGATCGGCGGCGTGCGCCGCCTGGGTGAAGCCGAGCGAGGTGGCGAGCGGCGTGCAAAGCGAAATCAGTGCGGCAAGGGCGGATTTGGCGAAGCGAGTCATGACAGCCTCTCAAGGTCGATTGCGCGCACTGTGCGGATTCGCCGGTCGGCGGTCAAGCGGTTGTGATGATGATGGTTTCCAGCTTCGAACTCGCCATCCGCCAGAGATGGCTTCGCAAGGCGGGAAACCGCTGCCGCCTTACCCCGCTTCCCCAGCGAGCCAGCGCAGCGACCAGTCCGCCGGTCGCCCGACCACGAGCAATCTGTGCAGGGCCGGCAGCAGAAGGCGCAACTCGCCCTCAAGCGTAAAGGGCGGGTTGACCACCACCATGCCGCTGCCGTCGAGGCTGGGCTCCGACGAGGCCGGCCTAATCTCGAATTCTATGTCGAGCAGCTTCGGGATGCCTGTCTGCTTGAGCGCCTTCCTGAAGGCGATGACCGCCTTGCGGTCCTTGATCGGATACCACAGCGCATAGATGCCACCCGGCCAGCGCTTGTGGGCCTTGACCAACCCGTCGACCAGACGGTCGAATTCGCCCACCGCCTCGAATGGCGGATCGATCAGCACCAGGCCGCGCTTTTCCTTCGGCGGCAATTGCGCGCCGAGCGCCAGCCAGCCGTCGAGCTCGATCACCCTCGCCTGAAAATCGCCGGCGAAGACCGCTTTGAGCCGGTTCGCATCGTCGGGATGCAATTCGATCGCTGTCAGCCGGTCCTGCTTGCGCAGCAGATGCCTGGCGATCAGCGGCGAGCCCGGATATTTTTTTATGCCGCCATCTGGGCCGCCGTCGGGGTTGAGCGCGCGAACCGCCTCCAGATAGGGCGCCAGAAGGGCGGCTGCCTTGGCATCCAGGTTTACGCCGATCAGCCTGCCGATGCCGCCCTGCCATTCGCCGGTCTTCTGCGCCTCCGTCGACGACAGATCGTAGCGGCCGATGCCGGCATGGGTGTCGATGACGCGGAACGCCTTGTCCTTCTGCTTGAGATATTCGAGCAGCCGCGTCAGCACGACATGCTTGACGACGTCGGCGAAGTTGCCGGCATGGTAGGCGTGGCGGTAGTTCACTTCGAGCCCCTGCCCCAGCGCGGCGGTGGCGGCTGCGAGTTCGGGTTCTCCGGCCGGCCGCCGCCACGACCAATGACCATCGCCAGAACCAGCCCGATCAGGCCGGCCGCCATCAGCGAGAAGCCGACCGGCCGCGCGCGGTTGTCGATCTCGCCGGCGCCGGCGCGCAGCACGAGGTCGACCGCGCGCATCGGAATGTTCTCGGCATCGCCAGGGCCGACGGTGAACAGGTAGGCGCCAGGGCTGACCGTCTCGATCACGCCCGCCTCGTCGCGAAAGATCTTGTCCGGCGATTGCGGGCTGGGCTGGCGCGGATTGTCGGTATGGTTGAACTGCAGCGTCGAGGCGAGCGCCGTGCGGCCGCCGGCCGCGGCGGTCAGCGTCAGCACGGTGCGCTGCTGCGAGACGATGCGCTCGACCCTTGCGGTCAGGTCGACCAGCACCCTGACCGGCGCGTCGCTTGCGGCAAGCGGCACTGTCACCGGCCTGAACCGGCCCTTCTCATAGACCCGCCAGGTGCCGATCTCATGGCCGGAGAAGTTGCTCATCGCCCAGGGATAGGCGACGCCGATGGCGGCCCCGGCGAGCAGGATCAGAACAAACAGAAAGCGCATGCGCCAGGCTACCTCGAATTGGCGCCGCCAAGGGCGCGCTCCATCTCGTCGAGCAGCATATCGAGGCCGAGATCGAATGTCCGGTCGAAATCGGCGGCGCCGAAATAGCGCCCGGCGGCGGCGACATTCGGGAAATCCCGCGCCAGCTGCTCGTCGCTGACGGTGGTGACCGCCGACGGGCCCTTGGCATAGCCGGCGGTCTCGTCGAGGATCGCACCCATCAGATAGTAGCCGACAGTGCGGAACAGCCGCGCGCTCAGTTCGGGACCGAAGCCTCCGGCCTCGAACAGGCCGAGGATGCCACTCAGCCAGGCGAGGCAAGTCGGCGAATTCATCCGGTAGGTGACCAGGAACGGCGCGAAGGCCGGATGCTCGCTGCCGATACGGAGGAAGTCGTGCATGGCGATGTGCATTCTTTGCCGCCAGGGCAGACCGGCGTCGGGCATTTCGAGCGAGCCGATCAGCCGGTCGACCAAGGCTTCGTGCAGATGCGCCTGCGACGGAAAGTGGTGATAGATGCTCATCGCCTCGCAGCCGAGGTCGGCCGCCAGCTTGCGCATCGAAAAGCCGGCAAGGCCCTCCCTCTCGATCACCCCGAAAGCCGCATCCTCGATCATCTCGCGGGACAGCCGCCCGCGCGTTCGCTTTTTCTTGATCGATGAGTCCATGGTGCCGCTTGACAACTTACACTGTAAGATTAATTTTCCGCATTACCTTACATCGTAAGGCTAACAAACACCAGAGGAGAAAACGATGTCTGCCTATCTCATAGTTTCATCCGCGCATTCCTGCCTTCGCTATGCGTCCGCATCCGTGCTTGCCGCTGCCTGCGCACTCACCCTGACGCTGGCCGCCGCACCTGCCCAGGCCGACGACTATGACGCTGCCATCGAGGACATCCAGTCGAGCGGCGTGCCAAGCTTCGTGAAGCAGTTCCCGTAAACGTTGCATTTCGATCAAACAGCTATCGCTAAAATAACCGACCTCGGCATAATGGAATGTGTCAGCGCCTGCCCAATGATCCGGGGTATGGCCCCGCATGTGATTGAATGAGGGGTTTTTTGATGCGCGAAGTTCATGAGCAGCACAGAGGCCGCCAATGCAGGTTAAATTTCGACAGCGTGAATAGATTTGTGTACAGAGCGCTCGTCATGGGGAGCTTTCTGGCGACATCTTGGCGACAATACTTTACTTCAGGCGAATTGTTTTCTTTCAACTCATCTCAAACCGGAAGCGCAGCTTTGGTCAGCGTGAAGTCATATCCCAAAATTCAAACCAGACCTGTGGCCCGCCCGATCACCAAAAAGCGCATGAACCCATACCTCGGAGCCGCCACGCATATTTGCAGCCCGAGCGGTTTCGGGCAGCAATCGCACTGCTTCCTGCGGGTCCAAAGCCAGACCCCGGCCGAGAATATTTAAAATTTTATCATTTCCCAAGCAGATCGCGCGCCGCCGGGGGCGTATCTGGAAACTCTTCCATGCACGAAAGTCGCCAAACCTTGACTTCCCCTGGCGAATTTTCAGGCGCTGCTTTGCAAGCCTGGCAAATGCGCACCAACCACTTCCGTCTTCCAGGTCTCCTGCCAATGCGATGCTTGCACCGAGGGAGAGACGGTCGACCTCGCCCATGATTAACCACTCGCCAATGAATACGGTTAACGAATCTCTAATTTAGTTGACTATGTTGTCCACAGGTATATTTTTATCTGCGTTGGGTGTGCAATTTGGGCGAGCAATCCGCGATGGTGGCAACCAGACGCGTGGTCGCGATTCAGGGGTATTGAATGCTGAGCGGCAGCCAATAAGCCGTGCGGCACGATCTCCGCTAACTCAGACTATTTACGCACATCATTGATGGCGATTCCGCGCGAGCGGAGGTTTTCGCCACGTTCTTTGGGACGTGGCCGGGCGAAGCTTTGTCCCGGCCTCGGGGTAGCGTTTGGGGCGCGTAAGGGGGATGCCATGAGTAAA
This sequence comes from Mesorhizobium sp. CNPSo 4689, assembly GCF_057784325.1. Classification (NCBI taxonomy): domain Bacteria; kingdom Pseudomonadati; phylum Pseudomonadota; class Alphaproteobacteria; order Hyphomicrobiales; family Phyllobacteriaceae; genus Mesorhizobium; species Mesorhizobium sp. CNPSo 4689. The sequence continues at coordinate 96,931 of NZ_JBWLUZ010000019.1, read as the reverse complement.
GTGATCAAGGTTCTGAAGCCCGGTGTGGGGACCGGCCGGCGGGGCGGCAGTTTCAATCGCGGCCGCGCTCTGGTCGCCGGAGGCGCAGGTTTTCTAGGCTCGCATCTGTGCGAGCGGCTGCTGCGCGATGGCTACGAAGTCATCGCGGTGGACAATTTCCACACCGGCAAGCGATACAATCTCAACGTCCTGCAGCGCGATCCGGGCTTCCTGTGCATCGAGCACGACATCATCGATCCGCTGCCCCGCGACCTCCCGGTCGACGAAATCTACAACCTCGCCTGCCCGGCATCGCCGCCACATTACCAGGCCGACCCGATCCACACGTTCAAGACGAGCGTACTCGGCTCGCTGAACCTCCTGGAACTTGCCCGGCGGCACAACGCCAAGATATTCCAGGCGTCCACCTCCGAGGTCTATGGCGACCCGCTGGTGCATCCGCAGCCCGAAGGTTATTTCGGCAACGTCAACACGCACGGCCCGCGATCCTGCTACGACGAAGGCAAGCGCTCGGCCGAAACCCTGTTCTTCGACTATTCGCGAACCTACGGCATCGATGTGCGCGTCGCCCGCATCTTCAACACCTATGGCCGCCGCATGCAGCCCGATGACGGCCGCGTGGTGTCGAATTTCATCGTCCAGGCATTGCGCGGCGAGGACCTGACCGTCTACGGCAGCGGCCTGCAGACGCGCTCGTTCTGCTATGCGGACGATCTGATCGAAGGCTTCATCCGGCTGATGAATGCCCCCAATGCGCCAGCGCATCCGGTCAATCTCGGCAATCCCGTCGAATTCACCGTCATGGAGCTGGCCAGGCTGGTCATCGACTACACGAATTCCCGCTCGAAGATCGTGCACCGGCCGCTGCCGGTCGACGATCCCAGGCAGCGCAAGCCCGACATTTCCTTCGCCAGGCAGCATCTCGGCTGGGAGCCGCAGGTCAGCCTGAGCCAGGGCCTGGCGCACACGGTGGAGTATTTCGACACCCTGATCTACGGCAGCCGGCCCGTTAAGGAGGCCGCGATGTCATGACACGCCGCCCCATATTGGTGACCGGTGGGGCCGGCTTCATCGGCAGCCACACTTGCAAGCTGCTATCGGCCGCCGGCTACCTGCCCGTGGTCTACGACAATCTTAGCCGCGGCAATGAGAAATCCGTCGCCTGGGGCCCGCTCGTCGTCGGTGACATCCGCGACGGCGAGGCGCTGCGGCAGGCGATCGCGACCTACCGGCCGAAGGCGATCATCCACTTCGCGGCGCTCGCATATGTCGGCGAGTCGGTCCGCGAGCCGGCCGAATACTATTCGACCAATGTGGCCGGCACCATCGCCGTGCTCGACGCGGCGCGCGCAGGCTCCATCCAGAACGTCATCTTCTCGAGCAGCTGCGCAACCTATGGCGTGCCCGAAGCATTGCCGGTGCGCGAAACGTCGTCGCAAAATCCGATCAGCCCCTATGGCCGGACCAAGCTGATGGGCGAGCAGATCATCGGCGATTACGCGGCGGCCTACGGGATGAAATACGCGATCCTGCGCTACTTCAACGCCTGCGGCGCCGATCCCGACGGCGAGCTCGGCGAGTGGCACACACCCGAAACCCACCTCGTTCCCAGGGTGCTGATGGCCGCGTCCGGGATGATCGACGAGATCGAGGTTTTCGGCACCGACTACGACACGTCGGACGGCACCTGCGTGCGCGACTACATCCATGTCAGCGACCTCGCCCGCGCGCATCTCAAGGCGCTCATGCATCTCGAGGCCGGCGGCGAAAACCTGTCGGTCAATCTCGGCACCGGCCGCGGCGTGTCGATCAAGGAGATCCTGCAGGCGGTCAGCCGCATGACCTCGAAATCGGTTCCGGCTGTCTACAGGACCAGGCGACCGGGGGACCCGGCCGAGCTCTATGCCGACCCGGTCAACGCACGCGAACATCTAGGCTTCGTGCCGGAACTTTCCGACATCGATACGATCGTCAGGACGGCCGCGCCCTTCTTCGGGCTGGAGGCAGTCCGATGATGTCACTGCAATGGTTTTTCCCGGTACTTGCCACGGCCTTATGGGCCGCATGGCACGTGAAATGCGCCGGTCAGAAATACCAGCCCGCAAGGCTGGTTGTCGTCCCTGTATGTAGCTTGTCGGGGCGAGGGCTCGCTGAGCTGGAGTGAGGGCTTTAGTCTCAGCGAGCCTGATTTATGCTTGATCCAATGCCTTATTCCAGCCGGGGGCTAGCTCTTGGAATCGACCAGTTTGCGGGTCTCTTCGAATTGCGCGCCTCTGGTGTCGCCTTGCTCGAATTTCTTGTACTCGTCGCTGGGTTCTTCGGCAGAGTGTTTGAAGCTGTACCACCGCCCATCCGGATCCTTGCGCTGCTCGATGTTGCCGCCGTTGATACGGTGGCTAAAACATGTGCGCCCAAGCTTGCCGGCGTAGTCTTTGGACCGCCAGGCGGCTTCCATGCACATCTTGCCGTCCTTTGTGACCAACCACCTGCCTTCCGCGACCCACGCCGAGTCCTGGGACGTCCAGGCCTGCAGGCGCCTGTTGTCCTTGGCAAAGTAGGCCGCGCCATCCTTCCAGACCCAGGTGCGGTTCTGGTAAAGAACTTGCAGCTCATAGGCGGACGGAACAGTGGCCGAGGCATCTGCCTCCGCAGGCGCTTTGTCCTTGGCGGCCGCATTCGCGGTTCCGAGAAGCGCAATCTGACAGCAGATGGCCAGGAGGGGCGCTAGGGATGCGGCACGGCGATGGGGTTGCGCCCCAGATCCCCTTTTGGTTGTCATGGCGAGCGATCGCATTTCGGTATTCGCTTCTCAATGGGGCGGAGTTGGCCGAATATTTCCTGGAAGTGCCCGGGGATTGCAAGGCACTGCCGTTACTACCTGCACACTATTAATCGCCGCGCGAAGAACGATGTCAACCTTTCCGGGAAGGCCGGTCGCGAACGTGGCGAACTCTCGTGACAGACTGCAAAATCAAGGATTTGCGGTGCATGCCGATACTGTCGACGCCCCGTCGGCATGCCCCAAATCCGTCGACGACCAAGTTGGTGGATTCGCGTAGTCTGGTGATCTATAAGACCGCCACACTTCAACGCGGCCGAAAACGTCGAGGCTCATGGTTGCTTCCGCGGATCTGCCAGTGCACTCAACAAACGAGCAGTGCGGGGTACGGGTGCAGCAAAACAATGGGTCCGGCGCCGCCGAGCACTATAGGCCCGCGCAAGCGGCGGAGAATTGGTTGAAAAGAATAGTCTCGATTGCTGTGACGCTGGCGCTGCTGGCCTGGCTCGCCAGCGACTCGCGCTGGAAGATGGTCGGCGATGCCTTCGCCAGCATCACACCCGGCGCATTCGCGGCTGTCGCGCTGGCGCTGTTCGTCACCTATGTGCTGCGGGCGCTGCGCGTCTGCGACGAGTTCCGCGACGAGGTGAACGGCCGTTTCGGCGCCTGCCTGCGCGTCATTCTGATCCACAATGCCATGATCAACGTGGTGCCCTTCCGCGGCGGCGAGACCGCCTTTCCACTGCTGTTGCGGCAGGTCTTCGGCATACCGCTCATGCGCGCCAGCGCCTCGCTGCTGTGGTTCAGGCTGCAGGACGCCTTCGTCGTTGGCGTGCTCGCCTGCCTGGTGTGGCCGGGCCTCAATCCCGCGCTGAGGGCGGCGGGGATCGCGGCGCTGATCGCGGCCGCCTGGTATCTACCGCGATGGGCGCGCGCGCCGCATGACTGGGCGGCACGCGGCAGGATCGTTGCGAAGCTCGGCATGCTGCGCGACATTTTCACCGAGGCGACTGGGCGGTCGCGCTACGGCTGGTGGTGGACGGTCGCCAACTGGGCGCTGAAGCTTGCCGTGCAGGGCTGGCTGCTGGCCATGCTGCTGGGCACGTCTTTCCAGACTGCCTTTCCCGGGACCGTCGGCGCCGAGGCCGCAGCCATTCTTCCAGTGCAAGGCGTCGCCGGCTTCGGCACCTATGAGGCGGGAGCGGCGGCTGCGCTGCTCTATTCCGGCATTGCCATCAAGAGTGGCCTGCAGGCGGCGCTGGCACTGCATCTGTTCATCTTCTGCTCGGCCATCGCGACGGGCGCGATCGCATGGCTGTTCCCCTCGAAATCGACCGTGCCGGGAAACCCGGCCGTCGGCTCTGCAAGAAAGTCATCGCCATGAACGTATTGCCCATCCCCGCTTCGGGACTGCCCGAGGGCGCGGTCATGCCGGACCACACGCTGTCGATCGTCGTTCCCATGTACAACGAGGCCGAAAACGTCGAGCCGCTGCTGGCGCGCATTCACCAGGCGATGGAGCATTACAGCCAACCGTGGGAGGTAGTGCTGGTGGACGACGGCAGCACCGACGCGACGCCAGGCGAGATCAAGCGCCTGGCGGCGCATTACGGCCCGCATGTGCATGCGGTCGAGCTGGTGCGCAACTACAAGCAGACGGCGGCGATGCAGGCAGGCATGGACGCGGCACGCGGCGAGGTCATCGCCACGATCGACGGCGACCTGCAGAACGACCCCTTCGACATCCCGCGCATGGTCTACCGGCTGCTGACCGAGGATCTCGACCTGGTGGTCGGCTGGCGCAAGGACCGCCAGGAAGGGCTTTTGATGCGCAGGCTGCCTTCGCGCATCGCCAACTCGCTGATCGCGCGCGTCACCGGCGTGCGCCTCAAGGACTATGGCTGCAGCCTCAAGGTCTATCGCGGCAACGTCATCCGCAGCGTCAGGCTCTATGGCGAGATGCACCGCTTCATCCCGGCCTGGCTCGCCACAGTGACGACACCACGGCGCATCGCGCAGGAAGTGGTGACGCACCATGCGCGGATCCACGGCCAGTCCAAGTACGGCATTTCGCGCACCTTCAGGGTCGTCCTCGATCTGGTCTTCATGTATTTCTTCATGCGCTATCGCACGCGGCCCGGGCATTTCTTCGGCGGCATCGGCATCGTGCTGGGCGCGCTGGGCTCGCTGATCCTTACCTATCTGTTCGGCCTGAAGCTGTTTTTCGGCCAGGACATCGGAACGCGCCCGATGCTGTTCACCGGCTTCTTCCTGCTCATCGCCGGGGTGCAGATGGTGACGTCGGGCGTGCTGGCGGAAATGCTGGCGCGCGTCTATCACGAGGCGAACGGGTCGTCGGCCTATGTCGCGCGTCCGCAATCGGCGCCCGGTGAAAATGAAGGCGACGGCTGGTATCGCCCCAGCCGGTGACCCGATCGCAAAGCTCTGGGGGGTTCTATGTCGATAGTTGTGACCGGTGCCGCGGGCTTCATCGGCAGTCATGTCTGCCAGCGGCTTCTGGACCGCGGCGACGAGGTCGTCGGCGTTGACAACATGAACGCTTATTACGATCCGGCGCTGAAGGTAGCGAGGCTCGCCCGGCTTTCCGGCAGGACGGGATTTTCGTTCCACGAGCTGGACGTTGCCGAACCGGGCGTCCTGGCCGCGGTGCTTGGCAAGCGGCCGGTCCGCAAGATCGTGCATCTGGCAGCCCAGGCGGGCGTGCGCTATTCGCTGGAAAATCCGCGCGCCTATATCCATGCCAACATTGCCGGCCATCTGGAAATTCTCGAACTCTGCCGGGCTGCGCCCGACATCGAGCACCTCGTCTACGCCTCGTCGAGCTCGGTCTATGGCGGCAACACCAAGGTGCCGTTCTCGGAGAGCGACCGCGTCGACGACCCGGTGTCGATCTACGCCGCGACCAAGAAGGCCGACGAGCTGATGAGCTCGACCTATTCGCATCTGTTCGGCCTGCCGCAGACCGGCCTGCGCTTCTTCACCGTCTACGGCCCGTGGGGCCGGCCCGACATGGCGAGCTGGATCTTCACCGAGGCGATGCTTGCGGGCACGCCGATCCGGGTCTTCAACCATGGCGAGATGTGGCGCGACTTCACCTATGTCGACGACATCGTCGACGGCGTCGTCGCCGTCCTCGACAAGCCACCAATCGGCGGGCACGCCCTCTACAATATCGGCAACAGCCAGCCGGTCCATCTCGGCCGTTTCATCGACACGCTGGAAAGCTTGCTCGGGGTCAAGGCGATACGCCACAACGAGCCCATGCAGGCCGGCGAGGTCGAGAAGACCTATGCCGACACCAGTGCGCTGGAGCGGGATTTCGGCTTCAAGCCGAAGGTGCCGATCGAGGAAGGTTTGCGGAATTTCGTCGACTGGTATCGCCAGGAATGGCGGCCGGAGGGCAAGAGGTAGCGGGCAGAGCCTGCGCCAACCTCTTGCCCCCGGCTCGCGCCCCCCGGCTGAAAATCAGTAACGTGAACGGCAGCTCGACCGCTGGCCAAAGCCGCTCGGGCTGCAGATCCATGGCGAGCGGCGACAGATTCACGCTGATCGCCTTTTGCGCCGTGTGAACAGCCCTTTCCTTCCGCGAGAATATTAGACGACGCTTATTAAGATTCAGGCAAGCGGCGTGGTGAGCACGGCCCTTCGCCGCTGCGCCGGATATTATTAAAATGCGATCGATTGGTTTGCTGCGCGCCTCAAAACGCGATCCGTGCGACGCGCTTCAGGTGTGCCCAGTTCTACACGCATCCCTCGACGAAGGGGCCGTTGATCCATAGCGAGCCACTGTTGTACATGCTGGTCCCGCTGCCGTCGGTGCGACCTGTCGTTTCCTTGTCGACGTGCAGCCTGCTGTTTGGCACCAACTGACCGTTCACCTTGATGCTCTTGATGAACAGGTTGCGATCGCCCCCGTTGCCCTGCCCCGCCCACAGATCATTGGCAAAACGAAGCTCGATGAAATGCGGGCTCGGCACTGCGCTGAGGTCGACAAAGAATGGCTGCGCATCGGTCGACGCCGCCTGCATCTCCGCACCGATCTCGTCGGGCGTTACGGCCTTGCTCTGCCTGCCCGAAACGGCAATCTGGGCCACGGGCTTGCCGTCGACCAGAACGTCCAGGCGCGGCGGCCCCTGGAATTCGGTGCCGGCAGCGTCGATCTCCAGGCTGGTGACGGTGCAACGCCCAGCGTCTTTCGCCGCGTCCGCGACCAGGTTGGCCACGCGCTGCCGCTGCGACTGCACCCATCCGGCGATGGGCTGCAGCAGTGCGCTGCGGTCGCCCGCATCGACCTTGAAGAGGTTGGTTCGTTCGTCGGGATCGGCCTTGAGGTCATATTCCTCGACCTTGCCGGTGGTGGCGTTGAAGATGACCTTTCGATCATTCTCGCGATAGCCGAACAGGAAACCAGCCCAGGGATTGAAGAAGAAGGTCTTGTTCGGCCGTTGCTGGCTGAACAGGCTGCGCCCCTGCCACTGCTTCGGCAGCGGAAGTCCGAGTATGTCGAATATGGTCGGGGCGACATCGACGATGCCGCCGACCGGATGCGCGACCTCGTCGTGGAAAAGATGCTTGTTGATCATGATGAGCGGAATGTGGACGTTCTCATCGTAGATCGCGCTGGCATGAACATAGTCGCCGTGCTCCCCGAACGCCTCGCCGTGGTCGCCCAGTATGACGACAAGCGTCGAATCGAGCTTGCCGGACTGCTTCAGCGATTCAAGGATCTCGCCAAGCGCCGTATCACCGACCTTCAGGGCGTTGAGGTAGGCATTGAATTTTTCATCATCCGAGTAGTGGACCAGCCCGTTGTCGTGGCTGGAAGGCGCCATCTTCGAAAACATCGGGCTGTCGGTGATGTAAGGATAGTGGGTCATCGCCGTGAACATGATGCCGAAGAAAGGATTTCCCGAATCCTTGTTCATCCAGTCGATGATCGACTGCGCCGTGCAGAGATCACTGTTGTAGTCCATGTTCTTCCACTGCTCGGAGCTGAGCTTGAAGGTCGGCGTGGTGCATTTCTGCCCCCGGTAATCCTGAATCGTGTCCAGCCCCTTGTTCAGCAGAAACTCATCGACCCGCTGGAAGCGGGAATCCGCGCTCCAGAAAAACCCGGTGCGAAAGCTGTGTGCGGAGAGCGTATTGGAGATCGAATCCAGCGGCAGGTAGGGATACCTGGTGGTCATGCCATAGTATGAAATGTCGTTGTACATCGAGGTGAGCAGAGAAAATATCGAGTAATGCGTGGAAGGGGCATGCGCGTATATATTGTCAAATCGGATGGAGTCCCCTGCGTAGCTCTTTATGTTTGGAGTGACGGGATATTGGCCGCCAAACGTCTCGATATATTTGGACGGAACCGACTCCATCATGAAGATCAGCACGTTCTTGATCGGGTTTGGCGTCGGCGCCTTGAAGCTCGACGTTTCCGGCGGACGCTCACCGACGCTGGCGACATCCGGGTCGTTGGTGGAAGCGTTCATGGTCAGCACGACTGGCGTCGGACTGAGCAGGGCCGATTCAACGAAATACAGGATCGGATTGTCGATCTTGGCCGCCGGCAGCGCCTCCGCGCGCACGTGGTATCCAGTACCGACCAACGCCGCGCCGACACCCAGGACGAGCGCACCCAGAAAGACCCTGTGGCCGGTGGCGCTCAGGCGCAGACACACTCGGGCCGCGGCGTAGCCAAGAACGAGGACCAGAACGATGGACCCGGAAACGGTCGCGAAGTCCCGGATGTTAAGCGCGTCGCCCATGGCGTTCCTGGCGTCGGCATTCTGGAGGAAGTCGCCATAGACCAGCCACTGGAACGTGAATGGCTCGCCCAGCATCTTGACGAGATTGATGTTGGCAAATCCCCAGCCGAGTGACACCAGGATGACAAGGTAGAACAGGAAGGCGACGACGGTGGAAGCGAGGCGGCTGGCCTTTGCCAGGAAAAGCAGGAACACGGCCACAGCGGTCAGCGAGGCAATGACGATTAGATCGTAGTAGCTTGCTGCCAGCCCCTTCGGAATGGACGCCAGAAGGCCCTGGATCGTTGTCTGCGGATCGACGATGGCGCTTCGGTAGGCACCCAGAAGCAACCACGACAACAGGGCCGTGCAGATAATTTGCAGGCACATGCGCTGGAAGCGCATGTCTCGCGACAAAGACCTGTCCGCCTTCGATTCCGTCAAGCCGCTCTCAGGTCGGCTCGCCGACCCCATGCTGCCGCCGATGTTCATACAAATACCCGCCGCCAGTTTGCGCTCCGGCCCATTCACGGCCGATACGTTCAAACCCCCGCTGCCAGAATCCGCCCGAGCTAAAAAAGAGTCAACAAAATCAAGTGTTCGTTAACCACGTCTCTTGAGAACTGGTTAACCGAATGCGTTGAATGCCGATGTGTTTTTGCGGCCGTCGGCAGGTTCAAGCCTCTGCAGGAATTGGAAAGCCGGCGAATTTCCGACACCGCAAGACATGCGCGACGATCGTGCCCTCGCCGATGGACGTCGCCGCCCGGACTTCACCCGAACGCGTACAGAGCTTCCGAAGAAATGGCTCTGAAATAAGCGGTGAATTCCCAGTAATTCTCGATGCGCTCGACAAACGGGCGCGGTGGTGGCTTCACGATATCGATCTCGAAATGGTCCAGGCGCTGGTCGCCGCCGAGATAGGCTATGATCGCGTTGCCAACCAGAGGGTCGGCGATATCACTATAGTGGATCGGGAAATACGGCTGCCCGGTTTCGAACAGGACGGATTTGATCTTGGTCCGGAACAGGTTCAGGTCGCGGAGATACTCATTGAACCGGTCGATGTCGAAATGCACTTTTTGCCGGTAGGCGCCGGCTGGCAACGGTTCCGAGGCATGAAGAACCCAGACTCCGGAAGCCTCGGCCTCAAGCAATGAAACAAAGGATGCCACCGGGTTCCTGAAGAGCCAGAGCTTCTTGATGCTCTCATCTTCGAGCACGGGAAGAATGGCGGGGCGCGTCTGCTCGGGAAAAATGTGAAAGCCGACAAAGCGGGCCGCCGGATCGTCGAAAATCCGCGCAATGAACTGCTCGGGTTCGGCATCCCGCACGTCGACGCTTTCCCGCGGCAGGTTCATCTTCTCGTGGTAGTCGTGGCGCAGTCCGACGAAACCAGAATTGAAGACCTCGCCGTGCATCACCATCCCGTCATACTGGTTGAGATGGCGGTTGAGTGCCTGGGAACCGGTTCTTGGCGATGCGATCAGCACGAACTTTTGACGAGACTGCATTCGCACCAGGCCCTGATACAACGAAGACGTGCCCGAAAATACACAAATGACCTGTTCATTCAATTCTCAGCTGCACATGAATCAACAACGGCGGGCGCTATCGAGCTCGCCCGCCGTCGCGATACTTTTCAGCACCGGCTCTTGCGATCAGCCGCCACGCAGGCGTGTCGGACCCAGGTTTGCGATGGCCATACGCTGTTCGGACGGACAGGTTGGCAGGTAGCGGCTGGCATCCGCGTATGTCATGGTCGCAATGGAGCCCTTGAGCCCACCGCGTTTCGCGATCCAGCTGCGAACCCAGCCTGGGTAGTTCTTCATCATGAAATTCGCGGCTACCTGGTTGCCCCGCGCCCCGGCGCCATAGGGCAGGTGGAAGCCGAATGACGCCCTCTGTGTGACACACGCTTTGCCCTTGGGCATGGCCAGGTAAAGGGTGCAGGCCGAGTCGCACGCGCCGTTGAAGCGCACAAAGCCGCCGCTGCGGCGCATTTTCAGCACACGGATGGCATAGTCGATCACATAGCCGCCGCGATCGCCGCTGATCGTCTTGACGTTGGCAGTGCCGAGCTTGATGCTTGGGCGCAGCAATTCACCTGCGGTGCTTGCCGAGACCAGTGCGCCCATCAAACCGAGCGCGCCGAGAAACTTCATTGTCGTTTTCATTTGCGCCTCCTGCTATGCCGTCAATGCCTAGCTGGGAGGCGTAAAGATTGATTATTCCGTATCGCTAAAGTTGTAACAGTCGATTGATTGTACAGGTGTTTTAGAACCTGCTTGACGATTTGGTTTACCAATGGCGCTGAAGGATGATCACTGAAAAGTAAACCCGGCGCAGGCATCATTGTCGATGGACCACGCTGCGGAAGCGCGCTCGGCGGAATTGGATCAGAGGAACTTCGATGGCCGTTGGTGGCAAGGAGCGGAGGCCGTTAGAGCCGCAAGGCAGGCCTCGCCGTGTCTGTGTCGTGACGCGGGCGATCGGGCTTGGCGACGACGAAGACACAGCCATGGCCGAACTGGCCAGGCTTTTCGCCGGGGACGGTGACGAGGTCACCCTGCTATGGGTTCCCGGGAGCGATGTGCCTTCCTCCGAGGAGGTGGCAGCGCGTCACCGTGAGTTTGAGGCGGCCTCTGTCCGACTGGAAGTGCTCGACAAGTCCGATCAGCTGCTTCCTTCGCTGGCGACGCCCGAGAGCCAGTCCGCTGCGCTGCTGCACTACCTCGAACGGTCCGGCCACGATCTGGTCTACGCGCCCCTCGAGGGCGGACTGCCCTACTATACGCTGCTGGCGGTCGAGACCGGGGCCTTTGCCGCTCCGCCGGTTGTGGTCATTGCCCAGGCGCCGCTGGAATGGGCACATGAAGCCGACAGGGCGTTCATGGGAAGCACCGACGCAATTGCCGTGACCTACATGGAGAAATATTGCGCGGAGATGGCCGACAGCACGATCTGCGCGTCTGCCGCACTGCGCAAGTGGATGTTGTCGAAAGATTGGAAGGTGAAGAAGGCGGTGGTGACGCCGCTGCTCCAGGATCGGATCGACCAGGCAGGCGCGCGATCGTCGGTCGGGAAACAAAGCTCAAAAGAACTTGTCGCCTTTGCCGGATGGCACCTTCGCGATGGCATGACGCTGTTGTGCGATGCATTGGACATCCTGGCGCCGACGGCGCCCAAAGGCCTGACGGTCACCGCATTCGGACCATTCGGAAAGATCATGGGCGAGCACAGTGGTGGCCTGCTTCTGCGACGCGCCGAGCGGTGGCCGTTCAAGCTCAACATGTTGCCGCGCGCGAACTTTGCGGCAAAGCTCGACTACGCCACGCGCGCCGGCGCGCTTGCCGTCATACCCGCCCGCGCCGCATCGACCGGCGGAGCCGTCGCCGCATGCATCGAGGCGGGATTGCCATTCGTTGCAACCAATGTCGGCGCGCACGCCGAGACCTGGAAGCCGCAGGCAAGGCAACCGCGACTGGTCGATGCCGACGCTGCCGCTTTGGCGCAGGCGATCCTGGCGGCGCTCAAGGATCCCCCTCGCCCATTGCCGATCGATAGCCTCAGCCAATGCCGTCAGTCATGGCTGGATACACGCAATTTGCCGACGCCGGCCAAGCGGAGGCGCATCCATAAAGGCGCCGGATCGTCACCGCTGGTCTCGATCGTCATGGCCCATCGCAACCGGCCGCTCTATCTGAAACAGGCGATCGCGGCGATCGAAGCGCAGACCTACGATCACCTGGAACTGGTGCTGGTCGACGACGGAAGCGACCTGGACGAAGCCAGGCGATTGCTGGATGCGTTGGAGCCGACCTTCCGTCAGCGCGGATGGAAGATCCTGCGGCGGCCGCACCGGCATCTCGGCGCGGCGCGAAATGCCGGCATCCGTGCCGCGCATGGCGAGCTGATCCTGTTCGTCGACGATGACAACGCGCTGTTTCCGGAGGCTGTCGACCATTTCGTGCGCGCCATGGCAATTTCAGGCGCGGACATCTGCACCGCGTTCCAATTGATCTTCTATGAGGATTTCGTGCCCGGGGACCGGGCCGATGGGCTGATCCAGTATTTGCCATTGGGTGGTCCCGACGCGCTTGGCCTGATCCACAATGTCTATGGCGATGCCAATGCGATGGTGCGTCGATCCGTCTTTGCACAGATCGGGTTCTGGATCGAGCAACCGGGCTACGCCATGCACGACTGGGAATTCTTTGCGCGAGCCTCGCTTGCCGGGCTCAAGCTCAGGCCTATTCCAAAACCGCTCTACTGGTACCGCTCGAAGCCTGACGGAATGTTCCGGACGTCGAATTGGTACGACAATCGCCTCCCCGTCATGGAAGCGTTCAGGTCAAGCCAATTCGGTGATTTGGGGCAGCTCTACAAGTTGGCCATCGCCCAGAATACGGCGCAATCCGAGATCGAAAGTGCGCGCGAAAACCTGAAGTATACACCCGCCAATCAGAAATATCTGGAGCTCTGCGACGTCGAGCCGAACAGCGATGCCGCCATGGCGAAACTTGCCGCCATTGCCGCATTGATCGGTCGCCCCGACACGGCAGCCACCTTGCTTGGACGCCCCCAAGCCGATGAGCGCCGTGACCCGGACCGCGCTGATGTCGGCTCGAACACTCTCGGCTTCGACATGTTGAGGAGAGCACGGCTGCTCACACCGCGCCCCTCGCCTCTCCCCTTGCTGCTGGTCGCACCGGATGGCGGTGGAGTGTTCCTGCGTCCGCATCTGGAGGGTGCGGTCGCCGCATCGCTTGATCATCAGTTTCCGCCCTTCTTCCGCAAGATAGAAGCAATCGTCGAAGTCGCGCATGCCGACGCACCGGCAACGGACTTCGCCCTGGCTCTCGCCCGCCCCGATCAAACCATAGACTGGCAGCAGGACATCGCTGCCCAAACGATTGCCTTTTCGGGGTGGATGACCGTGAAAGACAAATTCGTGCGCCACCCCCTGGTGGTGATGCTTTACGCCAGGCGCAAGATGCCGCTTTCTATCGTTCTTGCGGTGCGTTTTGCGGGGGCGCCCAATGGTTTTCCGACCAATGCTTTCTTTCGAAAGCTGACGCTGTTCAGCGAATAGCAATCCAGCGGGCGAGCAGGCCCCGAGCCCGTTAACCATCCCCCAAGAGAACGGCCGCTTGGCCGCTGTTATGGTTGACAAATTACTAACAACTAATATTATTATGGGCTATGGGGTTCGTAGTGGAAGGGGTGTGTAATGCGTAAAATCCAATCGCTACTGTTGGGTGGACTTAGTATTCTGGGCGTGAGCGTCGCTTTTTCCAACGTGGCGCAGGCGCAAATGGCGGTTGCTCCCGTCAAGGAGGCCGAGCTTGCTTGCGAGCAGGCCCTTAAGATCGGCACCATCGAGGCGCTCGAGGACTATCTGCACCGTTATCCGAATGCTCCGACGGCCTGTAAGGCGCTTGCGCTCAACAGCCTGTCCCAGTTTGCGGCGGAAGGTGGGAATGGAAACGGTGGTGATGGCGGCGGCCGCTACGGCGGATAGGTCTTAGCTGCGTCTTCCCGTTTTGGCAGTCAGGTGGTCGCGTCGCCGTCAAGGCGCCGCGCAGCCAGGCTCGACACAAATTCGGCATAGCGATCCGAGGTTCTCATCCAGCCGAGATCGACGAGCTGCGTGGCGTCGCCGCGATAGCGCACAGACCGATGGTTGCGGAGCGCCAGTTTCGGATCGCGCTCCAACGCTTCCATGTAAGCAGCGCGCTCCTCGAGCGTCTTTTCCTTCAGTTGCGTGTTCTCGCTCAGCGACGACGCTGACTTTTGGCGGAACCCCCAGACGAACTTGAAGTGAAGCAACGCGACGCGCAGTTCGCTGAACCGGACCTTGCTGATCGTGTGCTGCGCCACGTGATAATGCGTGCCCCGTCCCCATCGCACGATCGGCACCTTCGTCAGGCACGGGGGAAACGTCTGCTTGAACCGGCCGTGCCAGAAAACACGTTCCCGCACGCCACCGAACATCTGCTCCGGCGGATACAAGCCGTCGCGGGCTCGCAGCCATCCGGGCTCCGGATCGAAGTAGGGTGAAGCCTCGATGAGCGGTATCGTGCCGTCATAGCTGCATTCGGCCAGCGGGCCGTCGGCATACATGTCGATCATCGAGCCGATCACGGCTTCGGCGCCGGTCGAGTCGAGATAGCTGCAAAGCTGGCGCAGGTTTACCCGCTCAAGATCGGGATAGACGAGAAGCTCGTCGGCGTCGACCGAAAGGCACCAATGGCCGGTGCCGAAGACGTTCATGAGCGTGTTGATCCATCGCGGCGGATCGATGTTCTCCGCGAAATGCGATCCCTCGGTGTGGAAGCAGTGGCTGTCCGGCTGTTCCAGGATCAGTTCACGGGTGCCGTCCGTCGAACCATTGTCCAGGAAGAAAAAGCGGTCGACGCCAAGGCCGCGGTAGTGGTCGAGGATATGCGGCAACAACGTCGCTTCGTTGCGCAGGCCGACAAAGCACAGGATCTCGCCATCGGCTATGTCGATCTGCCGATCATCCAGCCGCGCGAGATGTCTTGGGGGTAGAAGGCCAATCATCCGAACGTCTTCAATCCGTTTGCGCGCGAAAGACACGTGCGTTATGCCCGCAAGACAATTATCAAAGTGTTATCCAACTGTTGGCAAGACTGTTTCGAGCGGGGCAGGCTGACAAGACGGACTAATCGGGGGACTGATTGAGCGTTGGTTCTAAGGCAGGCGCGACGCCCAAGGGCAAGCGACAAGCAAATCAGAAGCCTCGCAACGTGTGTATCGTTTCGGAGGTTGAGTTCGGCTCGACGGTGACTGCGGATCCCGGGTCGGCAAGCTACGCGCTGGCGCAGCATCTGGCGAGAACCGGCGACACCGTGACGCTGCTCTGGGTGCCAAGCCCGCTCGGCAGCCAGCCTGATGCGAAGGAGATCGCCAGGCTGGGCAAATGGTGCTTCGACAATTTCCTGGTGCGGCTCGAATTGCTGCCGCCATCGCCCCAGTTGCTGCGCGGCAATGAGGCGAGCGACAAGAACTCGGTCGCTGTCTACCACTACCTCAAGCAGAATGATTTCGACGTCGTCTATTTTTCGCTCGAGGGCGGCCTGGCGCATTTCCCCACCGTCGCCAAGCGGACGGGCGTTTTTCCCGCTCCGCCTGCGATCGTCGTGCTCGCCCATGAGCCGCTCATGTGGAAGCTGGAGGCCAATGCCCGCGCGGTCGAACAGAAGGACCAGATGACCGTCGCGCACATGGAAAAGACGTCGGCCGAGACGTGCGACCATCTTGTCGTCACCGGCCAGTCCCTGCTCGACTGGATGACCAAGGCGGGATGGAAACTGCCCGCCAGCCGTCACATTGCCGCGCCCCTTGAGCCTGAGGAGTGGCGTTCGAACTTCGCCGTCGATCATTACCGGCCGCGCGAGCGGCCGACAGCCGAAATTGTTCATTTCTCGGGCACGGAGGCGCGCAGCGGACTGACGCTGTTCTGCGATGCACTCGACCGCCTGGCCGATAGCGGCGTGGCCGACCTGGCGGTGACGGTCGTCGGCGCGTTTGGTCATGTGCTGGGCGAACATTCGGGCGGCATGATCGTTCGCCGGGCGCAGCAGTGGCCGTTCAAGCTGAAGCTCCTGCCCATTCGAGACGAACCTGAGATCTTCAGATATCTCCGGCAAAGCCATGCACTGGTGGCGATTACGCACACGGCTGCTCAGCTTCCGCTCGATGTGGTGACATGCCTCGATGAGGAGATCCCGTTTGTCGCGACGGATGTCGGCAGCGTTCGCGACTTGCTCCATCCGAGATCGGCCGATGCCATCATGATGGAGGCGTCCGCGTCGGCCATCGCGGCCAAGATTGCGTCAGTGCTGGAAAGCCGATCGTTCGGCCCGGCCAAGCCGCTGCACAAACGGGACGTGCGTGAGAAAGCCTGGAGCAGGCTGCACGCGAAATTCCGCAGGGAACCCGGCAAGGCCCCAAGCCGAAGCCGGAGCCGGCCACCGCTCGTTTCAATCATTACCGCGCACTACAATCGCGCCAGCCTGCTGCCCCAGGCGATTGCCTCGGTTCGGCGCCAGGACTACCCAAACATCGAACTGATCCTCGTTGACGACGGCAGCACCGATCCAGCTGCCGTCCAGTTGCTGGCCGAGATCGAGCCGGAGTTCGTGCAGCGCGGCTGGCGGATCATCCGGCAGAAGAACGGTTTCCTCGGCAAGGCGCGCAACACCGGAATCCGCGCGGCCAAGGGTTCGCTGATCCTGTTCCTGGACGACGACAACGTGCTGTTCCCGAACGCCGTCAGTGCCTTCGTTGCCGGCATGCAAAAGTCCGGTGCCGATATCTGCACGACCTTCGCCAAGTGGCTCAACGAACCTTTCGTGCCGCCGGATACGAAGAGCGGTTACATGCTCTATTTCCCGGTCGGCGGACCTACGGACATCGCCCTGATCACCAATCCGTATGGCGATGCCAACGCGATGTTCCGGCGTGAGGTTTTCGCCAAGATAGGCTACCTCAACGAGGAGCGAGGCTTTTCGGCCAGCGATTGGGAATTCTTCCTTCGGGCGGACCAGGCCGGCCTGGAGATTGTCACCGTCCCGGAGCCGCTCTATTGGTATCGCTCATCGCCGACCGGCATGAACCGAAATGCCGAGTGGCTGCGGAACCGCAAGCCGATCATCAACGTCTTCCGAAAGCACAAGTTCGCGAATACGGACATGTTCGTGCAACTCGGCATCAGCTCGAACACCGCCAATCATGAGAAAGAACTCAACCTCTGGAATCTGGAGCTTCGGGTCAAGGACGAACGATATCTCCGGTTGAGCGCAGGTTCCCCCAATAGCGCGGACGCGATGCAGTTGCTGGCCGAGATCGCGGCACGCGAAGGCAGGGCGGATACCGCAGTTTCGCTGCTCGCCCATGCTGGGCGCCCCGACTTCACCCTGGGTGTCGTCGAAATGCTCAACGCAGCGGCCGAGGAAACCGTGCCGGAGTTGCATTCCTCGCTCTACCGCGAGCAGTATCTCTCCGCCGAACCCCTGCGCCTGGCTCATGTCGGTTCGTATCCCGATGACGATCCGGCCCTGCTGAGCTATGTCGAGCAATCGCCGGACCAGCTGTTTCTCGAAGCCAAGGGCAGCAATATCACCATGGCTTTGCTGAAGGGCGTCTGCCCGCCGGGCGTCACTGGCGCGACCTGTTGGATCTACCTCGACGAGGAACTGACCGGTCGTGCGCAGTTTCAGCTCGCCATCGTGGATGCGGAAAACCAGACCTTCGGCAATCTCGCCCAACTCCTTGAGAGTGATGGCGGAAGTGGCTGGGCCGATGTCAGCCGACCGCACGAGTCGCGAGAGATCATGGCGACTGTCAGTTCGCCGGCGACCGACAGGCGAGATCTGCTGCTCGCGGTCAGGTGCGGCGGCAGCCTCCCGAATGCACGGGTGCTCGGCGGCTTTTCGGGCATCCAGATCCGCCATGTCGTTTCGACCGGCGCGAGGCGTCCGCGCCTCGGCGCGCCGCAGCAACGCCGACGCATGCGCCGAATGACCAGTGACGAGCTGAAGCATTCAACGCTGGTGACCGACCATCCGTCCGATCTGCCGGCGTTGCTTGTCGCCAGCGACAATGGCGGCATATTCCTGCGGCCGAGCACGCATGGCCCGGTTGTTGCCGCCCTCAACTCTGCTTTCCCGGCCTTCGCCAGAAGTGTCATCGCAACAGTAGAGATCGCTCATGAGGAAGCGTCTCCATTCGAGTTCGCCATGGCGCTGGGCAGGCAGGAAGAAAAGCTCGTATGGAAAGGGGATGCCCCGGTCGGTGCCTTGGCGTTCTCCGGATGGACACGGGTTTCGAAACCTTTCGAGCTGCATGATTTGAAGGTTTCAATCCGGGAGATCGATCGCAAATGGCTGACGATCTATCTGGCCATCCGGTTGCCGCGCGGCTCGAAGCCGATGCCATCCAACGCCTTTTGGCGCAAGCTGCTGCTGGTGTGGGACTAACGGCGGCATCGTCGACGGCGCAGACCTGGATGTTTGTTTTTACGCAATTCCGAAGGAAAACCGCTACGCACTTTTCCTGGAATTGCTCTAACCTGTCGAAATCATGGGAAGCAGTAGGTTCAGTATGTGCACAGGAGGCGCCTTGAAAATGAAGATGTCATTCAGTCTTGTCCTGGCATTTATTGTCGTTGCCGGGAGCATCTTGTCTTTCGGAGCGGCCGCCCAGGAACCTGATGTGGGCCCTAAATGCACCCAGTGGAATTCCTTCCGTGTCCTGTTCAAGAAGGGAGACGGCAAGATATCGGACGAAGCTGCGAACGCGCTGACGGCTTTCATCAAGGAGGCCGGGCACGATTGCGGTTATAGGCTTTATGCAACGGCGAGCAAGGAAGGTGGCTACGACAAGGCCTACGACATTGCCGGCCGCAGGCTGAGTGCGACCGGCGACTTTCTCAAGGCGCGAGGCGTCAAGCCGGAAATGGTGCTGGCGCTTTCGCATTGGGTCGACGACGGCGCCGCCGACACCAACACGGCGCGGAGCGCCATCCTATACACTCTCCCGAAGCAAGGGATATCGTGCCGGCAGTATGAGAAGCGCGACCCCGTCCAGGTTCACCTCTTTTTCTACAACCAGTCCTCCGTGATTTCACAGCAGATCAAGGACGACCTCGACAAGTTTGCCGCCAGCATCCGAGACTCGCGCTGCAATGTCGAACTGACGGGCCTGGCTGCCAAGGAATTCACCGGCTCCAGCGCCGCAAAGAAAAACAAGGAACTGGCCAAGAAGCGCGTGAAGGCGATCGTGGATATTTTGACCGCGGCCGGGATCGACAGCGACCGGCTCATCGACACGAACGTTGAGTACGTAGGCGACAAGAAGCCGAACGTCGCGACCAGTCGTCTGGCGACCGCGTCCCTGATGTAGTGGCTTGTGGAGTCTGGATCGGGCTGGCGCCTTCACCGCGCGTTCTCGAGCGATCGGCTACCCCGGCTGCAGCAGAATGCCCCTGTTGCGGCCCAATAACCAGCGCAGGCCGCATGCCAGCACGACATTGAACAGGGCAAGGCCGCCAAGTACGGCGAGCGTGCCTTGCGCTCCCGTCCATTGCATCAGCACCGCGCCCATCGACGGCGCGGCCGCCTGGGCGATCAGGCTCGGCATGGCCAGGCGGCCCATCAATTTCGCGTAGCCCGACGGACCGAACAATGCGAGCGGCAAGGTGCCGCGCGCGATCGATTCAAGGCCGATGCCGGCGCCGTAAAAGCCGAGCGCCACCGGCACGGCCGGCATGCCGATCCAGAGTGCAGAGATGCCTATGGCGACGAAACTCGCCGAAGCAAGCTTGGTCCAGATCGGATGATGGTAGCGCGCGATCATCATTTCGATGGCGCGTGCCGTTACCTGGAACGGGCCGACCAGGGCGCCGAGACCGACGGCGGCGGCAAGCGCCAGGCCGCCGGCCTGCAGAATCGCCAGCAGGTGCACCGACATCGTCGAGGAGATCACCGCGGCAAGCGTGATGGTGGCGGCGAGCACGATCATCAGCGCCAGGGACGGATCGCCCACAGGCGCGGGTTTGGCGTTTCCTTCCGCTTCGGTTCTGCTGCCGCGCGGTGGCACCCCGCGCGGCAGCAGCGTGAGATAGAGCGGCAGAGCGACAAGCAGTTGCACCGCCGCGTAGACGAGGCATGCGCCGCGCCAGCCGATCTCGGCCATCAGGAAGGCGGAAATCGGCCAGCAGACGGTGCTGGCGAAGCCGCCGAACAGGGTCAAGGTGGTGATCGCCGAACGCGCGCTGTGGCCGTACAGGCGGCCAAGCGTCGCGAAGGCCGCGTCATAGAGCCCTGCCCCCATGCCGAGCCCAATCACGAGCCACGCGCCGACATAGGCCGCAAGGCTGGGCGCCGCCGCCAGGCCGATCTGGCCGGCGCCGATGCAGACGGCGCTGAAAGCAAGCACATTGCGGCCGCCATGACGTTCGATCGAGGAGCCGACACGCGGCGAGATCAAGCCGGCGACCAGAAGCCCGAGCGACAGGCCGCCGACCACCCAAGCCAGCGGCCAACCGGTCTCTGCGGCCACTTTCGGCGCAATGACCGCCGGCAAATAGTAGGAAGAGCCCCACGCCATGATCTGCGTCAGCCCAAGCACGGTGATGATCGTGCCGCGGCTACGCATGCCCGACTGAATGCTCATGCGGCGACGCCGCAGCCGCAGCCACTCTTGCCGGCGGTCTTCGCCTCGACATCGGCGACGCAGCACGCATCCGCCTCTTGCGGCGCCGGGCCGCCGCAGCAGCCTTCAGACGCGCTTTCGGCCGAGGCGAGCGATCCCGGCACCACGCAGACGCCGGTCTCGGGCAGGACCAGTCGCACCGTATCGGCGGACGCGGTGTCGCCTGCCAAAGCGGCCGCGACCGAGCGCACCTGTTCGTAGCCGGTCAAAAGCAGGAAAGTCGGCGCCCGGCCGTAGCTCTTGATGCCGACCGTGTAGAAATCTGCCTCGGGATGGCTGAGTTCGCGGTGTCCGTGCGGGGGCACGTCGCCGCAGGAATGCTCGTTGGGATCGATGAGCGGCCCCAGCGCCTTGACGCTTTCCAGCCACGGATCGAGATCGAGCCGAAGCTCCCTTGTCAGCGTGAGGTCGGGCCGCTGCCCGGTGGCGGCGATGATACGGTCGACCGGGCCGATCCGTCGCAAGCCGTCTTCTGTCTCGCCCTCGACGATCAGGCGACCGCCTTCGTCGCGAATGGCCACGGTGGCAAAACCAGTGACCAGCGTGACGCGGCCGCTTTCGGCAAGTTCGCGCGCATCGGCGCCAAGCTCGCCACGCGCCGGCAACTGGTCGGCATCGCCGCCGCCATAGATGCGCACGAGGTCGGTGCCGCGAGCCGTCCAGATGGAGGCCGTCCCAGGTTCGGCATCCGCCAGCCTGGCAAGATCGAGCAAGGCATTGGCCGCCGAATGCCCGGAGCCGGCGACCAGCGTGGTGCGGCCGGCGTAAACGCTGCGGTCGCGACCGAGAATATCGGGAATGCCGTAAGCGATGCGATCGGCGAATTCCATCTCGCCCTCGGCCGCGAGGCCGCCGGCACCGAGCGGGTTCGGTGACTGCCATGTGCCCGAAGCATCGATGACGGCGCGGGCACCGTCACGCCTGGTGCCATTGGCAGTTTCGACCACCAGCATGAAGGGCCGTGCCTCACGCCCCCTGCTCCGCACCTTGTCAGCACCCCAGCGCGAGATGCCGACAATTCGAGCGCCGGTTTCGATCACCGGCGCCAGCTCGGGGAGTTTCGCGAGCGGCTCGAGATAGAGATCGATAAGCTCGTTGGCGGTGGGAAACGCCTCGGGATCGGGCATGTTCCAGCCATGCTCTTCCAGCAGTTCCCTCGCCGCACGATCGACACAATAGCGCCAGGGCGTAAAAATCCTGACATGGCCCCAATCGCGAAGGTTGGTGGCAATGTCGCCGCCGGCCTCGTAGAGCTTCACTGGCAGGCCCTGGCGAAGCATATGGACGGCTGCCGCCAGGCCGACAGGGCCGGCACCGATGACTGCTACCGGAAGATCGTTATGCTTGTTCATTTTGCTACCTTCCATAATTCCGGGATTATCGAAATATAAGGCAAAAAAATTACGCCGCCGCTTCTCCCGCGGCGCGATTGCTGGTGGCATCGGCGCAGCATTCGTCGGCGAGGAAGCCGACCAGATCCCGCATGATCGGATAGTTGGCGCGGCAGATCAGCGTCGTCGCCTGCCGCTCCTGCGAGACAAGGCCGGTCAGGATGAGGCGGTGCAAATGATGCGACAGCGTCGAGGCGGCGATGCCCAGACTTTCCTGCAGAGTGCCGACCGGCCTGCCCGCCTCGCCTGCCCGGACCAGGATGCGGTAGAGTTTCAACCGCGTCGGGTTGCCCAGCGCCTCGAGCTGTTTTGCTGCTTGTTCGAGTTTCATGGAAATATCCGTACGCCTAGAATCAGCCGGTCGTCAACTGAATTTCGAAGAAATTCGAAATAAACTCAGACGACCCGCTTACCGTCGGCGCCGATCACCACCTCGCCGTCCTCCTTGGTGAAAGGGCCGATATCCGGATTGGGCAGGATGTCGAGAACAGCTTCCGACGGCCGCGCCAGCATGGCGCCGAACGGCGTCACCACGATCGGCCGGTTGATCAGGATCGGGTGCGCCAGCATGAAATCGAGGATCTCGTCGTCGCTCCATTTGGCATCGCCAAGGTTCAGCTCGGCATAGGGCGTGCCGCTCTCGCGCAATAGCTGGCGCGGCGTCATTCCCATGGCGGCGATCAACTCAATGAGCTTTTCCCGCGACGGGGGGTTCTTCAGATATTCGATCACCTCCGGCTCCTCGCCGGACTGGCGGATGATGGCCAGCGTGTTGCGCGAGGTGCCGCATTGAGGGTTGTGATAGATGGTGATGGTCATTTAGCGGATCTCATCTGAGGCAACGGTTTCGGTTCGGCAAGCAGCCAGCCGGCCAGCGCCATGGCCAGCAGCGCGCCAACAAGCTCGGCGACGATGAAGGCCGGGACATCGAGCGGCCGGATGCCGGCAAAAGTGTTGGAGAAGGCGCGCGCGACGGCGACCGCCGGATTGGCGAAGGAGGTCGAAGCGGTGAACCAGTAGGCTGCGGTTATGTAGAGGCCGACCAGCCACGGGATCGAGTCCGGACGGGCGCGCAAGCCGGCAAGGATGGTGAAGACGAGGCCGAAACTGGCGACCAGTTCGGCGATCCACTGCCCCGTGCCGCTTCGCACCGTGGTGGAAAGCTCGACCAGAGGCAGGCCGAACATGGCGTGCGCGATCAGCGTGCCTGCAATGCCACCCGCGATCTGGGCCAGGACATAGGCCAACGCAGCCTTGGTTTCGATCTCCCGCCGCAACCCAAACACCAGCGTCACCGCCGGGTTGAAATGGGCGCCGGAGACCGGCCCAAGAATAGTGATCAGCACCACCAGAATCGCGCCGGTCGGGATGGTGTTGCCGAGCAGGGCCAATGCCACATCGTCGGTGAGCCGGTCGGCCATGATGCCCGAACCGATGACGGCGGCGACCAGCATCGCGGTGCCGAGGGCTTCGGCGACCAGACGGCGAGGCAGATCAAGGGTCATGCTCAGCCGGCCCTTGGGAGATCACGGCCGATCTCATCCAGCCGCTTCTGCAGGGCCAATTTGTCGACCATGCTCATCGGCAGGCTGACGAAGATCGAGATGCGGTTGCTGAGCATGCGGTAGGCTTCGGCGAAGGCCAGATGCCTTTCCGCATCGGTGCCCTCGACTTCGGCCGGATCGGGCACGCCCCAATGCGCGGTCATCGGCTGGCCCGGCCAGACCGGACAGGATTCATTGGCGGCGTTGTCGCAGACGGTGAAGACGAAATTCATCTCTGGCGCGCCGGGGACCGCAAATTCTTCCCAGTCCTTCGAACGGGCAAAGGAGGTGTCGTGGTTGAGCGTCTTCAAGAGCTGCAGCGTGAATGGATGGACCGCGCCCTTCGGATGCGAGCCGGCGGAATAGGCTTTGAACCTGCCGGCGCCGACCCGGTTGAGGATCGCCTCGGCGAGGATCGAGCGCGCCGAATTGCCGGTGCAGAGAAACAAGACGTTGTAGATCTGATCGCTCATCAATTCCTCCCTATCTTCTTGTCTGACCATGATCTTTTCCGAAAACCGGTTCCCTCTTTTCGCTTACGCGGTCCTTCGGTTCGGGATCATGGTCTAACATTTGCAGGTCACCGCCTGGATAATGGGCTGGCAGAGCTCCGGCGCGCCGTTGCAGCAGTCCTCCATCAGATAGGCGAGCAGGTCGCGAAAGCCGGTCATGTCGGCGATGTAGCGGATGCTGCGCCCCTCACGCTCGGCACTGACCAGCCCGGCGTGATCGAGCACCTTCAGATGCGCCGACATGGTGTTCTGGACGATGTCGAGCCGCGCAGCGATCTCGCCGGCGGGCAAACCTTCAGCGCCGGCACGCACCAGCAGGCGGAAGGCCTCGAGCCTCGTGTCCTGGCCGAGGGCTGCGAGCGCGAGAAGAGCGGTTTCTTTATCCATCTATCCATAAATCCGGATTTAAGGATGTTTAGCCCCGCCATATGACAACTGGATGACAGACTAGGAGCTATTTGTGATGCCAGACCTTGTAGGCTGAGACGACAAGAATGGCAGCCAGGGAAGGTAACAGAATTTGCTCCGGCACGACGCCCAGCAATCGTCCTCCGATAAATGTCCCGACGATCGAGCCGGCCGCCATTACAAGCAGGAATGCCTTGTTCCTGCCCAGCACGGAAAAACTCTGATCGCGGCTATAGCGCGTGAAGCCGACGAGCATCGTCGGCAGGCTCACCGCAAGCGACAGGCTGCCGGCGAGTTTGACATCGGCTCCAAACAGCAGGACCAAGGTCGGGATAAGTAGCTCCCCACCGGCCACGCCCAGCAGCGAAGCCACGACGCCAATCACGAAACCGGCGATGATGCCTACGGCGACCAACGCTGTCCCCTCGAACAGGGCATGGGCCGTCGTGCCGGGACCATGACCGAATACGAGGACGACCGCGATCAGCAGCAGCAAGGCGGCGATGACCTTGTAAAGCGTGCCGGATTTCAGGCGCGTTGCCCAGCCGGCGCCGAACCAGGCACCCACAAGGCTGCCTGCCAGGAGATTGACGATGGTCGGCCAGTTGGCGGCGACATCGCCGAACGGCACCGTTGCCGCGCGAAATGGCAGCGCGCTGGCGACGACAACCAAGCTCGTCGCCTTGTTCAAGATCACGGCTTCCAACGCAGCAGCAAAGCGAAACAGACCAATCAGGAACGGCAGGCGAAATTCCGCCCCGCCAAGGCCGATCAGTCCGCCAAGCGAACCGACACCGGTGCCGACAATGAATACTCCAAACGCATGCCGCTCAACCATCTTTTCGACATGCGCCGGAATTCATCGGTCGCACAACAATTTTTCGATCGCCTCTGATCGGCTCAAGCGCTCCGCCTCACCGCATTCATGCGATGAGCTCACATCAGGCGACGCAGATGCCGGGCACCGCGACCTTTTGGAACAGATGCGGGGACGCGACAGCCGAGGACGGATAGGCCGAGATCTTGGCCCTGAACTGCGGATGCGTGAAGGCGGCGCGGAAGGCGGCGGTCGTTTCCCACACGGCACAGTTCAAATAGGTCTGGCTGTCGCCGAGCGCGCGGTGGAGCTGGGTCGAGATGAAGCCCGGCTGCAGCTTCATGAAGGCGGCATCATCCTGCCACACCTGGAGGAAGGTCTGCTCGTCGGCCTTGTCGAGCGTGAAAAGATTGACCAGCACGACGGCGCTGGCGTCGATCGCGACCTGACGGTCGATGGGGAAGGCAGGGTCCATTGGGCGTATCGCAGTCATCATAAGGCTCCATCTAATTGGTGTTATGGTGTCACTCTGTTATGATGCATACATACCAACTTGACACTATGATGTCAATAACGATATAGGATGACAAGTGAGCCAACCCATTCGAACCCCGGCCGGTGAAGCCTTGAACGATCTTGTTCTCGACCTGTTCAGGCTCAACAGCCGAATGCTCGCCGCCGGAGACAGGCTGGTCGCCGACCTTGGCCTGACCAGCGCCCGCTGGCAGGTCCTCGGCGCCATCGTCATCGCCGAGCGGCCGCAGCCGGTCGCCTGGCTGGCGCGCGATCTCGGCGCCAACCGCCAGAACGTGCAGCGGATCGTCAACGACTTGCACAAGGAAGGGCTCGTCGCATTCGGGGCCAACCCGCATCACCAGCGGGCGCAACTCGTCGTCCTGACCGACAAGGGAAGACAGGCCTTCGACGCAGCCATGCGCCTGCAGGCGCCCTGGGTGAACAGGCTCGCCGACGGGCTCGTGGTCAAGGATCTCAACACAATGCACGCCGTGATCACGGCGCTGCGCCGGAAACTCGAAGGAGACATGGATGCGGAAGAGCAGAGCTGACCGCTACGGCACTGTAGCGGTGTCCATTCACTGGCTGAGCGCCATCCTGATCCTGGCCCTGCTCGGCTCCGGCTTCAGGGCCGCCAATGCGATGGATGCGGCTGCGAAGGCCGACCTCCTTCGTTTCCACATTCCGGTGGCGGTCGTGGTCTTGCTGCTGACGGCGTTCCGCATTGTCTGGTGGTGGCGCTTCGATCTGCGGCCGCTTCCCGCGCAAGGATCGCCAGCCTGGCAGGAACGCATCGCACGCCTTGTGCATGTCGCTTTCTACATCGTCATTCTCGGCATGGCCGCCAGCGGCATCGGCATGATGGTCCTGAGTGGTGCTGCTCCGGTGATCTTCGGCCAGATCAACGCGACTTTGCCGAACTTCACCGACTATCCGCCGCGCGCGCCGCATGGCTTCGGCGCCTTGCTGCTCGTGGCGCTGCTGGTGTTCCATGCCGGCGCGGCGCTTTACCACCAGTTCATTCGGCGTGACGGGCTGCTCCGGCGCATGTGGTATGGCGCGTAGCCTGATCGCCGCGAAAGTTCTCCTGGCGTGACCAAGTCGGTCTATCGACGATAAACCCGCCGATGGTCGGCCAGCACCTCGTCGATGACGGCCCAGGATTTCGCGGCCTCGCGCTGGTTGCCGTCATGTCCGGAAGCGGTGATCAGGGCTTTCCACAACGCCCAGGCCCGGCCGCGTGCCCAGGTTTCTTCGTCGAGGGCGAGCGCATCGCGGAAGGCTTGCCGGCTCTCCCCGGAAAACTCGGTCCAGGCGATCACCAGATCGCAGGCGGGATCGCCGACGGCCGAACTGCCGAAATCGATGACGCCGCAGAGCTTTCCGTCCGCGACCAGCAGATTGCCGGAGGCGACGTCGCCATGGACCCAGACTCGCGGACGCTGCCACTCGGAGCCAAGCGCGCTTGCCCAAACTTCTTGCGCGGTATCCGTGTCGATGCGCCCAGTCAGTGCCGACAGTGCTGTACGGGTCTCGGCGTCGTAGACCGCAAGCCGGCCGCCGCGATGGAAATTGTACTGGCCGGCCGGCGGGCCGCCTGTGGCATCGATGCGGTAGAGGGCGAGCAGAAAATCGGCCAGCGAGCGGGCAAAGGCCGTGAGATCGGCAATCCCGCCGTTTGCGGCCGGCCTTCCGCGCGACCAGCCATAGACCGACCAGGGCCAGGGATAGTCTTGCCCGGGCGCACCCTTGGCCAGCGGCACCGGGATCGGCAGCGGCAGATGCGGCGCGAGCCGGGGCAGCCAGCGCTGCTCCTTCTCGACCTGCGCGGCATAGGACGCCGCGCTCGGCAGGCGCACCGACATGTCGTCGCCGAGACGAAAGGTGCGATTGTCCCAGCCGCCCGGCTCGACCGGTTCCACCGGCAGGTCCGACCAGTGAGGAAACTGCCGGGCAATCAGCCGGCGAACGAGGTCGGAATCGATCGAGACATCTTGATGCATTCGAGCACTAACTTACCGATGAAGGTATCCGGTGACACTAGCCGAGGACTCAGCGGCGCAAAAACGAGAGCCGTCACCAAAGAATGTTCACCCCTTCACCCCACCCGCGGTGAGGCCAGAGATGATCTTACGCTGGAAGATCAGCACGAGGACAACAAGCGGCACGGTGACGATCACCGAGGCGGCCATGATGTTGCCCCACGGGATCTCGAACTGCGAACTGCCGGACAAAAGTGCGATGGCGACCGGCACAGTCCGCTGTTCGTTGCTGGAGGTGAAGGTGAGCGCGAAGAGGAATTCGTTCCAGGCGCCGATGAAAGCGAGCAGACCGGTGGTGACCAGCGCCGGCCACATCAGCGGCAGGAAAACGCGGGTGATGATGATCCAGGGCGTCGCGCCGTCGAGGATCGCCGCCTCCTCGATCTCGAGCGGCAGGTCGCGAACGAAGGCGGTGAGAACCCAGACGGTGAACGGCAAAGTGAAGATCATGTAGGAAAAGACCAGCGCCAGTGGCGAGTTGTAGAGGCCAAGCGTGCGGATCAGCTCGAACAGGCCGGCAAGCAGCGCCACCGGCGGGAACATGGAGACGGAGAGGATGGCGAACAGCAGAAGCGAGCGGCCGCGGAAGCGGATGCGCGCCAGCGCGTAGGCGGCGGTGACGCCAAGGAACAGCGAGATGGCGACGACGGCGCCGGAGACGACCAGCGAATTCAGGAGATTGCGCGGGAAGGTCCCGTCGGTGAGGACGGTCCGGTAATTGGCGAGGCTGATCATCTTCGGCCAATAGTCGACCTCGAACAGCGCCGTCCCCGATTTCAGGCTGGTGACGATGGCGTAGTAGAACGGGAACACCGCGACAATGACGATGACCGCGACGAGCAGGTAGAAAGCAGCGCTCCTGACGATCCGCATGATCGATGGCCACATGATCAATAGTCCCTGTCCAGCCTGACCCGGCCGAGCCACAACACGAGCATGGTCAGCAAGGCGAGGATGAGGAAAAGCAGCGTCGAGGCAGCGGAGCCGTAGGCGAATTTGTCGAACTCGAACAGGTTCTCGCGGGCAAACACCGACATCGACTTGGTGTGCGCATTGTTCGGCGTCAGCACATAGATCAGGTCGAAGATGCGCAGCGCGTCGAGGCCACGGAAGATCACCGCCACCATCAGTGCCGGCCGGATGAGCGGCAAGGTCACCTTCCAGAACACCCGCCAGGGGCTCACGCCATCGATCCGGGCGACCTCGTAGATCTCGCGCGGCAGCATCTGCAGCGCGGCGAGGATGAGAAGCGCCATGAATGGCGTTGTCTTCCAGACATCGACGATGAGGACGGCGACCATCGCCGTATCGGCGCTGGCGGTCCAGGCGATCTTGGTGCTGATCAGGCCAAGATTCAGCAGCACGTCGTTGATGATGCCGAACTGGTCGTTGAGCATCCACTGCCACATCTTCGCCGAGACGATCGTCGGGATCGCCCAGGGGATGAGGACAGCGGCGCGCACGAAGCCGCGGCCTGGAAACTCGGCGTTGAGCACCAGTGCGACGATCATGCCGAAGACCGTCTCGCAGGTCACCGAGATCAGAGCGAAGCGCACCGTGTTCCAGACGGCGCGCCACCAGGCTGGGTCGACGAGCAGGCCGTCGTAAAGAACCCGGCCGCTCGGCATGCTGAGCACCGAGAAATAATTGGCAAAGCCAATCCAGCGCCCCGCCTCGAGGTCGGTCAGCGAAGTGTCGGTGAAGCTGAAATAGATGGTGCGCAGAAGCGGCCAGCCGGCGACAGCGGCGAGCGCGACGAGCGTTGGGGCAAGGAACAGCCACGCCGCGCGTACGCGCTGGCGCATCAGCCTGGAACGCGCCTGCATCACCAGGCGGCGCCCTTGAGCTTCGTCAGCGTCACTTCGAGATCGGCGAGGTTGTCGGCGGCCGTGCCTTCGCCGGAGAGCGTCTTGTGCACGGCGGTCCAGAACGCGTTGGACACCTCATTGTACCTGACCTTGGCCTCATTCGAGGGACGCGGCACGGCGTTGAGGAAGACATCCTTCCAGCGCGGGATGACCGGTTGCTCCCTGGCGATGTCGGCATCGTCGTAGAGCGCCTGGATGGTCGGCAGATAGGACGCCTTCAGCGCGCGGTACTTCTGCATCTCGGGTGAGGCGACCCATTTGACCAGCTCGATCGCGGCCTCCGGGTTCTTCGAATATTTGGAAACGGCAAGGTTCCAGCCGCCGAGCGTCGCCGCCGAGCGGGCTCCCTCGCCCGACCCGGGCGGCAGCGTGGTCACGTCGAACTTGCCCTTGATGGGCGAGCCTTCGCTCTCGCCCAGCGAATAGGCGTAGGGCCAGTTGCGCATGAAGACCGCGTTGCCGGTCTGCCAGACGCCGCGCGACTCTTCCTCCTGGTAGGCGAGAACGCCCGGAGGCGCGATGGTGCCCACCCAGCCCTTGGCCATGTCGAGGGCGGCAGCCGCCTTCGGATTGTTGATCGAGACCGTGCCATCCGGCTCGATGATCTGCCCGCCGCCGTTCGACATCACCCATTCGAGCGCGTCGCAGGTCAGCCCCTCATAGGCGTTGCCCTGGAAGACGAAGCCCCAAATGTCCTTGTGGCCGGCCTCCCGTTCCTTGTCCATGACCAGCTTGGCGGTGGCGGCAAGCTCGCTCCAGCTTCCCGGCAGCTTGGCGCCATACTTATCCAGCAGGTCCTTGCGGTAGTAGAGCGCCGGCGCGTCGGTGAATATCGGCAGCGCCACCAGCTTGCCGTCGACGGTCTGCGACTGGATGATCGACGGGAAATGGGCCGCAACGACATCCTTGGTCGCCGCGGTCAGGTCGACAAGCTGGCTGGCTAGCTGCGGCGCCCAGATGACGTCGGTCTGATAGACGTCGATGTCGCTGTTGTGTGCGGCGAGCCAGAGCCTGTATTGGCCGAACTGGTCCGTGGTCGAGGTCGGCATCGGAATGATGGTGACCTTGTTGCCGCTTTTCTTCTCGTACTGGTCGAGGATGTCGCGAAGCACCTTCAGGCCGTTGCCTGTGTCGCCCGAGACGATGGAGAGGTCGACAGCCCGTGCCGGGCTGGCAGCGAGCACAGCGGCGACGGCAAACGCAAGCAATGCGTGAAAGAACTTCATGGCGGCGGGTCTCCTCCGGCAGTCGACCAAACGGACAGGCCATGCCTGACCATCCCGGCTGCTCACGACGCGCCCCGCCCTCTCCCGCATTGAACTGCGAAGATGCGTGTTGGGTTCCCTATATCGGCTGGTTCATTTTCGACTTGTGGTTGTTGCCTTATGCGGCAGCGCGCCAGGCGCCCGGCGACAGGCCCTTGATGGTCTTGAACACTCGGGTGAGATGGCTTTGGTCGGCAAAGCCGGTTGCGACGGCAATCTCGGCCAGCGGCATGTCGGACCGCATCAGCGCTGACGCGGCGCGGATACGGCGGTCGCGCAGATATTGTCCCGGCGTCATGCAAGTTGCGCGATGGAAATCGCGGATGACCTGGAAGCGGCTGACGCCGGCGGCGCTGGCCAGGCGCGCGAGATCGAAGCCGGTGGCGAGATCGGACTCGATCAACTCGCCATAGAGCCGGAAGCGCCTGACCGCCTCGCCGCCGTCCGATGGATGAATGTTGCCCTTGCCGTCGCCGAAGCGGCTGACGAGTTCGCGCAGCACCACCAGCATCGCTGCTTCCAGCTCAAGCGGCTGCCCCGCCAGACGGTGCGCACGCACGAAGCCGCGCGCCAGGTCGGGCGCCTGCAAAATCCCCTCGGCGAACATCGGCAATCCCTGCAGCCCGAGATCGTCGGCGATCTCGCGCATCAGGGCCGCATCGGGATAGCAGGTGCGGTAGGCCCAGCCGGAGGCGCAGCCCTTTTCGCCGTCATGTGGTTCTTCCGGATTGACGGCGATGATCGAGCCCGCCGGCGCCAGATGATTGCGGCGGCCGATCCTCAGCCTTTCGACGCCGCCGACGACGACACCGAAGACATAGGTCGGGTGTGTGTGCAGCGCATAGGCATGGTCGCGGTAGCGGGCGGCGAGCATTTCGAGACCGCCAAGGCCAGCATGCCGCGTCAGCCGCGCTGCTTGGCGTTCTCTCTGTTCGGTGGCGTCGCTCATGGTGCCCCAGCCTTCTCGAAAGCACGCGGCCCGTCAATCCCGTTCAAGACCGGCAACCAGGCAACCGGATATCCCAGGTGACACAGGATGACGCGGAGAGCGACAATGCACGAGAACGACAGGGTGACGGCAATCGTGCCGGAGGCGATCGGCTGGCGGCAACACATCCATGCCAATCCGGAACTGGGCTTTGCCGAGATCGAGACGGCGGCCTTCGTCGCGGGAAAGCTTAGAGAATTCGGCCTCGCTGTCCACACCGACGTCAGCGCCACCGCTGTGGTGGCCACGCTGACCAAGGGCACCAGCCGACGGTCAATCGCGCTGCGCGCCGAGCTCGACGCCTTGCCGATCAAGGAAGCCGCCGGTGTCGATTATGCCTCGTGCAAGGACGGCGTCATGCATGCCTGCGGCCATGACGGCCATATGGCGATGCTGCTCGGCGCCGCAAAGCTGCTTGCCGAGAGCGGCAGTTTCGACGGCACGGTGGTGTTCGTCTTCCAGCCGGCCGAAGAGGTGCTGGGCGGCGGCAAGAAGGTGATCGAGGACGGGTTGCTTACCCGCTTTCCGGTCGAACAGGTGTTTGCGGTCCACAACTGGCCGGGCTTTCCGGAAGGCCATGTCGGCGTGCGAGCCGGGCCGCAAATGGCGGCGGTCGACGATTTCGAGATCGCCTTTCGCGGCAACGGCTGCCACGCGGCGATGCCGCATCTGGGCGACGATCCGCTGCTGGCGGCGGCAAGCTTCGTCACCGCCATCCAGCGCCTGGTCAGCCGCAGCGTCGATCCGCTGTCGCCCATTGTGCTGTCGGTGACGCAAATCCATGGCGGCCGCTTCAACAATTTCGTACCAGGCGAGGTGAAGGTCGAGGGCACCTGCCGCTTCTACGACCAGGCGCTGTCGGATCATTGCGCCGCGGAGATCGAGCGCGTGGCGCAGGCCTGCGCGGCAATGCATGGGGCGAGCGCCGCGCTCACCTACAAGCGTGGCTATCCGCCAGTCGTCAATTCGCCCGATGGGGCGGCACTTGCCGCGCAAGCCGCCGCCGACACAGTCGGCGCGGATCGTGTCCTTACCGAGTTCCAGCCGAGCATGGGCTGCGAGGATTTTGCCTATCTGCTGCAAGCCGTCGGCGACGGCGCCTATGCCTGGATCGGCGCCGGCGATGTCGGCCCTGGCGCCGGGCTGCATGGCGACCGCTTCGTCTTCAACGACGCCGTCATCCCGATCGGCATCCGCTTTTTCCTCAACGTCGTCGAGCGCGCGCTGCCCCCTGGCGGATGACAACGTCGCGGGTGGCTTGAACCGGCAAGCGCCCGTTGCCAAGCGCTCGGATTTCGAGCAAGCCTCGCGGCGACCGTAACGATTGCGAATAGCCTGCCAATGCCGGGGCCCGATAACACCATACTCGTCACCGGGGCTCGCGCGCCGGTGGCGCTGCATCTGGCGCGTCTGCTGCACGGCGCAGGACGCCGGGTGATCCTGGCCGACAGCCCGGCCCACCCGATCGCCGCCGCGAGCAGCGCCTGCGCGCGCTATCACCGCCTGCCGCCGCCGCGCTTCGAGCCGGCGGCCTATGCCGAAGCGGTCGAGGTGCTGGTGCGGGCCGAAGGCGTCGATCTGGTCATCCCGACCTGCGAGGAAGTGTTTTATCTCGCCCTTGCCTGGCGCGAGCGTGCCATCCCTGCCCGCCTCTTCGCGCCCGGCATCGACCGGCTTGCACAGGTGCATGACAAGCACGCCTTCATCCGCCTGGCCGAGAGCCTTGACCTGGCCGTGCCGGAGACGACGCTGCTGCAATCGACCGCCGATCTGGAGGCGGTGCGCGGCCGCTCGCGCGAGCTGGTGTTCAAGCCGGTCTGGTCGCGCTTCGCCAGCCAGGTGCTGCTCCGCCCCTCGCCCGGCGCGCTCGACGCCATCAGCCCGTCGCCCGCCGCACCCTGGGTGGCGCAGCGTTTCGTGCCCGGCGACGAGATCAGCGCCTATGCGGTGGCGCGCGACGGTGCCCTCAAGGCGTTCTCGCTCTACCGCTCGCTCTATCGCGCCGGCAGGGGCGCCGGCATCTACTTCGAGCGGGTCGAGGATGCGGCCGCACGACACCTGGTCGAACTCATCGTCGCGGCAACGGGCTGGAACGGGCAGATCTCCTTCGACCTGATGCGCGCGGAGGATGGCCGGGTGTTGCCGCTGGAGTGCAATCCGCGCGCCGTCAGCGGCCTGCATTTCTTTCGCGACCCGTCGCGCTTTGCCGACGCCATGCTGGGGGACGGCGCGGAGGTGAAGCCCGATGTTGTCGCTCCGCAGACGGTGCGGCTGGCCATGTGGATCTACGGGCTGCCGGCGGCGCTGCGTTCCGGTGGGCTTCGTGGCCTCCGCCAGGCGATGCGCGAGGCCGACGACCTGCTCGACTGGCCGGACGACCCCGCGCCGAAGAAAGCGCAGTGGCGGGCGCTGGCGGAGATCGCAGGCACGGCATGGCGCGAGCGCATCAGCCTGCAGACCGCCTCGACCCGCGACATGGAATGGAACGGCCCGCTCCAGACTTGAATCAGCTGAATCAGGAAACCAGGCTATCCCATTGCCGCGTCTGGATTTTTCCGCAAGTGGTTTCGGTCACGCCGGCGTCACAGGCTCATTGACCATGGCCTCGATGTTGTAGCCATCTGGATCGAGAACAAAGCAGGCGTAGTAGTTCGCGGCATAGTCCGGGCGCGGGCCCGGCGCGCCATTGTCGGTGGCACCCGCGTCGAGAGCAGCCCGATAAAACGCCTCGACCTCTGCCTTGCTGTTGACCCGGAAAGCCACGTGCAAATGCGTCAGAGGTGGTCTGCTGTCCGATGTCTGGATCTCGAACAGGGCGCGGTCGCCAACGTCAAAGGCCCAGAACACGCCCTCCTTGCCGAAGGAAAGGCGATAACCCAATGGCTCAAGCGCTCGCTCGTAGAAGAGCTTGCTCGTCTGCAGGTCGCTGACCGCGATGGTTATGTGATCGATCACGTCTTGGGCACTCCAGGAAGGACATTGCCAACGAGGCTAGCACCAGTCGGAGACTCGAAAACAGGCGTCATTCCAAAATCCGGCCTTGCTAGAGTTCAATCTGGTGGATGCGCGGCCTGGCCGCGGATGCCGGCATCTCGCCGTCGATGATGGCGGCGATGTCGCGGCGCAAGAAATCGAGCGGACCGATCGCCGGGCGCGCCGGCGGCTCGAAGCGGGCATTGTCGCTTGCCGATTTCAGCACGCGGCGATCCTGCTCGAGGGCGATGTTGAACAGCGGCTTGAAGGCGAGCGCCTTGATCTCGCCGAGCCATCCCTGGCGCGGGCCGATCAGCCAGCCGACGCCCTCGACGGTGCGCTCGTCGACCTGGCGCAAATGGAAGGTCGTGGCCAGCGCCAGCCCACCCTTGCCCCAATATTCCAGCTCGGCGATGCCGGGGTGGCGGAAGCGGCCGATGGTTTTCGCCCGCTCTCCCTCCAGCAGCCGGCTGATCAGCCCTTGCTGGCGCTCCTCGCCGGTGTAGCAGGCCTCGACCCAGCCCTCGCCGCCGGTGATCTCGACCCGGACCAGATGACGCTTCGAACTCAGGCCGCGCAGCAGGCCCTTGTGGGTGAAGTGGGTGTGGGTGGCGTCGAGGATGTTCTCGGCCGCGTCGATGACCGTCGATTGGGTCGAGGAGCGCACCCGCCGCACGACGATGTCCTTGCCCTGCATGCAGTGGAGATAGGGTTCGCTTTCCGGCGCGCCCGACGACACGAAGACGACGCCGTCACGCTCGATGGCGCTAAAGCTGCGCACCCGGTAATGCGGCATCTCGCCGACATGGCCGGGAATGGCGGTGCAGCGTCCTTCGCCATCGTAGCGCCAGCCGTGATAGGGGCATTCGATCTCGCCGCCGACCACCTTGCCGGTCGACAGTTCGACCAGCCGGTGCGGGCAGCGGTCGAAAAGCGCTGCAATGCCTTGCGCCGAGTGGAACAGCACCAGCGGCGCGCCGTCGAACAGGATGCGCTTCGGCTTGCCCCTGATGTCGGCTGACAGCGCCACCGCCTGCCAATGATTCTTGCTTTTTTGGCGCTCGCTCATAGTTCGAACCTCCTGAGCAGGGGGATGCCGATCCGCGCCAGCACGGTTTCCATGATGCGGATCGCCATGCGGCGACGGCGCGGCAGATGGCCGGCATAGACGGCGTTGTACTCGATCGCCGGCACGGCGCCGCGCCGGCGTTTGAAGTCGGCGGCACCGGCGCTCATGTTGAAGAACAGGCCGCGCGCCGTGGCATGGTCCTGCGCCATCGCCATCACCATGCGGTAGAGGCCTTCCTCGATCGGCAGGCCGGTATCGTAGCCGACGATCGGCTGGGTCAGCGTGCGGCCGTTCTCGAACAGGCCGGTGACGGCGACGAGCTCGCCACCCGGCCGGCGCAGACCTGCCAGGCTGAGGATGCCGCGGCGGTGCATCTCCGCTATATAGCGGGCGGTGTAATGCGGATTGAGCGGCGTGTATTTGTCGAGATAGAGCATGCGGTAGAGTTCTTCGCTGCGCACATAGTCGGCCTCGCCGAAACCGGCATCGTTTACCCTCTCGAAGCCGGTCATGCGCAGCCTCTTGCGGTCGCGCTTCATGTCGTTTGTCATGGCCGGCGCGGTGCTGCGGTCGGCAAAGATGTAGATCTGGCGCGCCGCCAGCATGCGAAAGCCTTCGGCCTTCAACGCCGCGATGGTCGCGGGATCGGCGATCTCGTTCAACGAACGGATGACGATCGCGCGGTCGGGAAACCGCGCAGCAAGGTTGGCGCGTAGTGCGATGACCGCGGCGCGGTCGAGCATGGGCACCGGATTGGTCGAATAGAGCCAGTTGTTGACCTGCACCTGATGGTCGAGACCGCTCGCCCTGACCAGCGGCGCGCAGGCGCCGATCAGCGCTCGAAGCGCTCGCCGCAGCAAGGGCTGCGCGACGAAATTGCGTGTCTCGTCGACGGCGTAGTCGATGTAGGCGCTGGACGGGCAGCAGATGTAGCAGTTCGGCGCCTCGCTGGCATCGTTCAGCGTCAGCGGGAAGGTGCGGCCGACGATCTCCAGCGTCTCGACCGAGACCGTCAGATTGGCAACGAGATCATGCACCGGGATGCCGTTGAAAAGCTCGACGAATGCCCGGACTTTGGCGGGGCTGTTCTCGACGCGGTCCGCCTGCTGAAGCGGGCCGTCCAACGTGGCAGCATCCGGCCGGCTCACGGCGGCACCCGGCATTTCGACGCGCCGCAGCTTGCGGCTGGTTTCGAGCAGCAGCGGCACGCGGATAAGAGCGACCGTCGCGGCAGACTTTCGCGCCGCCAGCAGCGCCTGCACAGCGTGATGCGCGGCGGCTGCGGCTTCGTCATCGAGATCGGGCGCGAGCCTGAGCTCGATCGCATCGGGCGCGATCTGGATCAGGCGGAAATCATCGATGCGGCGGTCGGCCTTGAGCACGGCGTTGCGCAGGATGTCGGGCGTCAGCAGGATCGGTCCATCCGCCGAGGCAAGCCGGAAGACATCGTCCATGCGGCCGACGATCTCGTCCACGGTGCGCAGCGGCGAGCCGCAACGGCATGGGGCATCCGACAGCCGTAACAGGTCGTTCATCCTGTATCGCGCCATGATCTGGGTCTGGCGGCGGAAGGCGGTGACCAGAGGCGTGACCAGACCGTCGCCAGCCGGCTCGAATTCGAAGAAGACCGAGTCTTCCGCAAGGTGCAGCCCGCCCTGCCGGCAGGTCACCGCGAACAGTCCTTCGGTCGCCATGTAGATCTGGTCGAGCGGTAGCCGGAAGAAGGCCTCGATAACAGGACGATCGACCGGATCCAGCGTCTCAGCCGCCGAGAAGATGCGTTGCGGCGCGAGACGAAAGCCTGTAGTGGCAAAATGCCGAAGCATCTTGGGCGGCGCGATGATCACCGTCGGCGCGAAATCCTCGAGTGCTGCGCGCCAATGTTCGGGTCCGAGCGTCAGGTCGAAGAAGCGCAAGTCGATACGCCGGGATTTGCGCGCGCTGTCGTAGAGGCCGGTGTTCTGCGGCAGGATGACGGCGACGCGCATGCCGCGCCAGAGCAGGTCCGGCACCGCCTTGGCGAGGATCGTGCCCAGCCAGCGGTATTTTTCCACCTCGGAAATGACGAACAGGCCGCGATTGCCCGATGTGCCGGTGCTTGCTCCGACCGTCAGGTCGCCGAGGCGGCCATCGGCGGAAGCGGCGGCCCAGGCATCGCGGGCCGACACACCGCCGATGTTGAAGCGCTCGAAATTCGCCATCAGCTGCGCCTTGTCGGTCACCGGCAGCTCGCCGAGGTGATGCGGTACCTTGCCGTAGAATGGTGCCAGCGGCAGGTCGCGGTCGAGCCAACGGCGCAAGGTGCGCGCCTGCCAGCGCTCGAAGGCGGGACGGCTCTTGCGCGACACCCATCGGGTGACGGCAAACGACCGGAGCGCTTCGGCGAGCCCGTTCATCCGCCCTCGCCGCCCAGATCATATTTCGTCGGCGCCGGATCGTGGCAGAACATGACCTCGCCGCCGGCCGCCAGAAAGCGGCGCAGCATGGCGCTGGTCGGCTCGATGGCGGCAAAATCCTCGGCCAGCAGGCTTGTCGGAAAACCCGGCGTGCGTTCCTGCTTCAGCGCGCCGAGCAACCACTGCACGTCGACGGCGTAGAGTAGCGGACGCTCCATGTTGGGGAAGAGCAGGCCGAACTGGCCGTCGGCATGGCCGGGAAGGTCGACCGCCACCACGCTGCCGTCGCCGAACAGGTCGGCCCCGCCGGGCACGTCATCATGGGGTGCTACCTGCCGCTTGGACGACAATCCATCGAGCCGGCTCTCGAAATCCGCCGGAAACAGTTCGGTGAATACGCCATGGCGCAAATTCTGCCAGGCTGTCCGCGCCTTCAGCCGCGCCCAGGCCGCATCGCTGGCGATGAAGCGAGCCTTTGGAAACAGGGACAGGCCCGAGATATGGTCGGCATGGAAATGGGTGACGATGACGGCGCTGATGTCGCCGGGCGCGAGGCCAAAGCGCGCCAGCACCGGCAGCACCTGCTCGGCCGCATTGAGTTCGGGCTTCAGCAGCGCGCCGTAAAGGCGCAGCATCGTGCCGCGTCCCAACCCGGTGACCGCTTCGGGCGTGTAGCCGGTGTCGACCAGCACCGGCCCGGCGACGGGATGCAGGATCAGCCCGTAGCGGACGCGCAGCCGCACGCTCTTCCAGGTGCCGCCACGCAGGATCAGCCGTTCGGCCGCACTCACCCAGGCGCTGTTGGCAAAGACGATCTTCACGCCAGGCCTCCCCCGGTGAAGGTACGGTCGAGCCCTGCCTCGAAGGAGATTTTCGGCGCCCAGCCCAGCACGCGCTTCGCCTTCGCAAGGTCGAGGCTCTGGGCATAGGCGAACAGGCCGAGGCCGTAGCGCGTCACCGGCGGCTCGGGACGACCGGGCAGTCGCAGCGCCACGGCCTCCATCGCACCGGCCGCCAGCATCGCCGGCCAGAGCGGCATCTTGCGCCAGCGCGCCGCAAAACCGGCCCGCGCGCAGGCCGTGTCGGCGATGCGGCGCACCGGCAGCACCTCGCCGCCGGAGACGTTGAAGATCTGGCCTTCGGCTTGGCCCGACGCCGACAAGGCGGCCAGCACGGCGTCGACGACATCGCCGACATAGGTGAGATCGATGCGCGCCCGGCCGTCGCGAAACAGCGGCAGCGGGCGGCTTTTTGCGGCTTTGAGCAGGCGCGGCAGCAGTGCACGATCGCCGGCGCCATAGATGCCGCGCGGTCTCAACACCACCGGGTGGCTGACAGGCGCGGCCAGCACGAGCCTCTCGGCCTCACGCTTGGTGCGGGCATAGTGGTTGACCGGGTCGGGCAAGGCCGCGTCTTCGGCAAGATCGAGCTGATCGCGATAGGCGAAGCACACCGAAGGGCTGGAGATATGGACGAAGCGGCCGATGCCTTGCCGCGTCGCGAAATCGAGGAGGTTGCGGGTTGCCGTCACATTGGCCGCCTCGAAATCCGCCAGGCGTCCGAACGGCGCCGAGAGCGCGGCGCAATGGACGATCCGGTCGACCTTGCCGAGTCGCGGATCGAGTTTCACGTCGAACGGCATCGACAGGTCGTGACGAATGGTTTGATGGCCTTCTGCCTCCAGCATGGCACAACGCGCCGCATCACGACCAAGGCCAAGTGCCGGGATGCCGTATGTCGCCAGCCGCGCCATGACATGAGCGCCGAGGAAGCCGCTGGCGCCGGTGACGAGCACATGTCCCATGCTCATGCTTCCAGCGCCATGCCGCCGAAGGACACGCCGGCCGATGTGCCCAGGAACAGCAGCTTCGCGCCTGCTTCGACCCGGCCTTGCCGTCGCGCGATATCGAGCGCGAAGGGAATGGAGGCGGCGATCTGGTTCCCGTAGCGCGCCGAGATGTCGACGATCTTTTCCGGCGCAAAGCCGGTCTGGCGCGCCATGTGGGCGAGCGCGAACGGGCTTGCCTGATGCGGCAAGACGAGGTCGACATCCTCATGCCGCCAGCCGGCGCGCTCGAGCAATTCTGTGACGAAGCCATTGAAATGGCGCGAGGTGACTCGGAACAATTCCTTGCCGTCCATGTGGAACAGGCTGTGGCGGGCAAACTCTTCCGGCTGGCGGCGAAAATCGAAACGGGTGCCGCCGGAGCCGATGCCGCAGGCCTCCCAGGCCGACGGGTAAGTGCGCATCAGGTTTGCCGCCACCCTGCCCTCGCCGGGCTCGCCCCTCTGCAAGATGGCCGCCGCCGCGCCATCGCCGAACAGTGCCGCGACCTCCGGCTGCTCCTCCCACGGCAGAGCCCGCGAGGCGACCTCGGAAGAAAACACCAGCGCCGTTTCGCATTGCCCGGCCCCGATCAGGCGGGCGGCGGTCTCGAATGCGGTGAGAAATCCGAGGCAGGTGCTGTTGACGTCGAAGGCGGCGGCCGAACCGTCCGCCAGGCCGAGGCGCTGCATGACCAAAGGCGCCGTCGACGGCAGCGGCTGGTAAGGCACGCCGCAGCCGCCGATGATGAGATCGACGGCGCCGACCTCGATCCCGGCATCGGCGAGCGCCAGACGCGCCGCCGCGCAAGCGAGGTCAATCTGCGATTCAGCCTCGCAGACATAGCGCTCGATAATGCCGGTGGCGGTTTCGAGTTTGCCCTCGGCGAGGCCGAGCTTTTGCTCCAGCGCGCGCGACGTCACGCAGCTAGCCGGCACCGCCCCGCCGGTTCCGATGATCCTGACCCGCATTCTCAACCCGCCGAATGAGTTCGCGTCTATCTAACCCATAGCCCGGATTGCGTGTGAGGGTAATGATGTGTCTCGAAATGCCGCCTGGCTCCGGCGAGTAGCGCTCCGTCGACCGAGGTGCCGGATCAGGCCGCCACCTCGACGGCCATTCCGGCGGCCCTCCACTCGGGCATGCCATCCGCGAGCCGGCGCGCGGCATAACCGTGGCTGCGAAGTGCAGCCACCGCCTCGAAGGACATCACACACCATGGACCGCGGCAGTAGGCGACGACTTCCTTGTCCTTGCCGAGCTCGGAAAGCCGGGCCGGAAGATCGCCAAGCGGTACGTTGATCGCGCCTGGTACATGGCCGAGCGCAAACTCGTCCGGCGGGCGGACATCGATCACGGTCACCAGCCCGTCGTGCATGCGCATGGCCAGTTCCTGGCGCGTGACCGGCTCCATGTCGTCGCGGGCTTCGAAATAGCCGTGCACGATGCGGTCGACTTCCGCCAGATGGCGCTCGGCGACGGTGCGCACTGAGGCGAAGGCCGCCAGCCCGCTGTCGTCCACGAGACGGTAGTTGACGAACTTGCCGTTGCGCTCGGCCGACAACAGCCCGGCGCGGCGAAGTGTCTGCAGATGCTGGGAAACGTTGGCGATCGGCAGGCCGAGCTTCATTGCCAGCGCCTCGACGCTGCGCGGACCCTGCGCCAGGTGCTCGATCAGTTCCAGCCGCTGCGGATGGCCGAGCGCCTTGGCGACGATCGCGAACTGCTCGTAGAGCTTCTGTTTCGGATTGCGGATTGACATCGACTTCCAGGTAACGATACATCATTCAATATAATCATTGAATGACAGCACCCAGCCGGGCTGTCAAGCTTTCGCCCGTTCGCGGGCGCGCCGGAGCGTGGCGATGATCCTGAGACAATTCCTTCATTCGCAGCCGGTCGGCGCGTCCTATCTGTTCGGTTGCGGCGGCAAGGCGGCCGCAGCCGTCGTCGATCCGATCGGCGACATCGCGCCCTATCTCGAGGTAGCGCAAGCGACCGGCATGCGCATCCTCTACGTCATCGACACCCACATCCACGCCGATCATATTTCGGCGGGCCGCGCGCTCGCCGCGGCCGCCGGTGCCGACTACGTGCTGTTCGAGGGTGCGCAAGCCGCCTTCCCGTTCCGGGCGGTCAAGGATGGCGATGTCCTCGAACTCGGCAACGTGACCGCGACGGTCATGCACACGCCCGGCCATACGCCGGAGCACATAACGCTGCTGGTGACCGACCGCACCCGCGCGCCGGAACCGTGGTTCGCGCTGACCGGCCACACGCTGATGGTAGGCGACGTCGGCCGCACCGAACTCGCCTCCAGCGCCGAGGACGGCGCCAGGGCGCTGTTTGCGAGCGTCGGGCGGCTGAAACAACTGCCCGATCATATCGAGGTGCTGCCCGGGGCCTTTTCGGGCTCGGTCTGCGGACGGTCGCTGAGCGGCAAGCCGACGTCGACGATCGGCTTCGAGAAGCGCTTCAACAAGGCCTTCCGCATCGACGACGAGTCCGCGTTCGTTCAGGCGATGACCGCCGATATTCCACCACCGCCGCCCGATGCAGCCCATAACCGCGCCTCGAACGCTGGCGCTGCGCGGTGACGGCGGCGGTGGCCGCATCCTCCATAGCACTCGGTCTCAAGGCAAACTGGCGGCAATTCGCCCTGCTGGTGCTGATCAACGCCTTCGTCGGCGGCATGGTCGGCATTGAGAGAACCGTGGTGCCGCTGATCGGCTCCAAGGAGTTCGGCATCACCTCGACGACGCTGGTCGTTTCCTTCATCGTCAGCTTCGGCGTGGTGAAGGCCTTCGCCAATCTCGTC
The DNA here is from genome assembly GCF_057784325.1 of Mesorhizobium sp. CNPSo 4689. NCBI lineage: Bacteria > Pseudomonadati > Pseudomonadota > Alphaproteobacteria > Hyphomicrobiales > Phyllobacteriaceae > Mesorhizobium > Mesorhizobium sp. CNPSo 4689. The sequence goes on along the minus strand of NZ_JBWLUZ010000019.1, from coordinate 53,718 downwards.
TCCGGCCAGCTTGCCGACAGCTGGGGCCGCAAGCGCGTGCTGGTGCTCGGCTGGATGTTCGGCCTTCCCGTGCCGTTCATGATCCTGTGGGGCCCGAGCTGGAGCTGGATCATCGCCGCCAACGCCCTGCTCGGCGTCAGCCAGGGGCTGGCCTGGTCGATGACGGTGCTGATGAAGGTCGACCTCGTCGGGCCGAAGGGGCGCGGACTGGCGGTCGGCCTGAATGAGTTCGCCGGCTATTTCGCCGTCGGCATCACCGCTTTCCTGACCGGCTATCTGGCCGGGCAATACGGCCTTCGCCCGGTCCCCATCTATCTCGGGATCGGGTACGCGATCGTCGGAACCGCGCTGTCGATCCTGCTGGTGCGGGACACGCGCGGGCATGTCCAACTGGAGGCGGCAAACGCTGCGAAGGCGGCCTCTCCCCTCACCTTTCGCGAAATCTTCGCCTTGACCTCGTTCGGCGACCCGAACCTGTTCGCGGCCTCGCAAGCGGGGCTGGTCAACAACCTCAACGACGGCATGAGCTGGGGCATCTTCCCGCTGTTCTTCGCCGCGAACGGCCTCGGCGTGGAGCGAATCGGAATTCTGAAAGCCGTCTATCCGGCCGCCTGGGGGGTGCTTCAGGTCGCCACCGGACCGCTCAGCGACAAATGGGGCCGCAAGGGCCTGATCGTAGCGGGCATGTGGGTTCAGGCGGCAGCCTTGCTGCTGACCGCCCTCACCCGCGACTTCCGCTGGTGGCTGGCGGCAAGCCTGCTGCTTGGGCTCGGAACGGCGATGGTCTATCCGAGCCTGATCGCTGCCGTGTCCGATGCATCCCACCCCTCGTGGCGGGCGCGCTCGCTCAGCGTCTATCGCTTCTGGCGCGACCTCGGCTACGCGATCGGCGCGCTTTCGGCAGGCCTTGTCGCCGACTTCTTCGGCTTCGCCTGGGCAATCGGATCGGTCGCGGCGCTGACATTTATTTCAGGCATCGTCGTTGCCCTGATGATGCGAGCGCCGGACAGAGGGCCAAACAGCTAGAGTGTGGTCCGACATGGCCGGTTCGCTGCCGTCCGCGTCCGCCTCTAAGCCTTGCGCTCCCAGCGCCGGTCGGACGTCTGCTGCCAATACGTCACCGTATGGCCAGCATCCTTCATCGTCTTCCAGTGGCTACGCGCGCCTTCGAGCTGGGCCGTGTCATGGCCGTCGAACAGGAAGACGGCGCGCTCGTAGCCGCCGAGATCCGCGGGCGCCGCGCCATCGACGAGGAAGCGGATCTGCGCCTGGTTCGGATTCTCCTGCCCCGTGGTCAAAAGAATCGGCTGCTCGGCCGGATAGGCTTCGCGGTCGATCGCATGCGCCAGGAAGGAATCGTCGCGGAACGTCCACAGGTGCTGGTCGAGCGCGTCGCGCCGCTCCTCGGTGCCGGTCTGCACCACGGCGCGCCAGCCGCGGTCGACACTGCGCTCGAGCAGCCCCGGCAACGCATCTTCCAGCGTCGATTCGGTCAGGTGATAGAACAGGACTTCGGCCATGGCGTTGGCCTCATCCCTCGTAGTGGTCGCGCACCAGCCGGTCGAGCAGCCGGACGCCGAAGCCCGAGCCCCAGGACTGGTTGATCTCGCTCGGCGGCGAGCCCATCGCGGTGCCGGCGATGTCGAGATGCGCCCAGGGCGTTTCCTTGACGAAGCGCTGCAGGAACTGCGCGGCGATGATGGCGCCGCCGTAGCGCCCGCCGATGTTCTTCATGTCGGCATTCTTGGAATCGATCAGCTTGTCGTATTCGGAGCCCAGCGGCATGCGCCACAGCCGCTCCTGCGTCGCCTGCCCGGCATTGGCCAGCCTCTCTGCCAGTTCGTCATTGTTGGAGAACAGGCCGGCGTAGTGCTGGCCGAGCGCCACCATGACGGCGCCGGTCAGCGTCGCCAGATTGACCATGAACGCCGGCTTGAAGCGGTCGTTGCAGTACCAGAGCGCATCCGCCAGCACGAGGCGGCCTTCGGCGTCGGTGTTCAGCACCTCGATGGTCTGGCCCGACATCGAGGTGACGATGTCGCCAGGGCGCTGGGCGTGGCCGTCGACCGCGTTCTCGACCAGGCCGATGACGCCAACGACGTTGGCCTTGGCCTTGCGCGCGGCCAGCGCATGCATCAGCCCGGTGACGGCGGCAGCACCGCCCATGTCGCCCTTCATGTCCTCCATGCCGGAAGCCGGCTTCATCGAATTGCCGCCGGTGTCGAAGGTGACGCCCTTGCCGACAAAGGCGACGGGGCTCGCCTTGGCCTTGCCGCCGTTCCACTGCAGGACGGCCATGCGGGCGCCGCGCGGCGACCCTTGAGCGACGCCGAGCAGCGAGCCCATGCCGAGCTTCTTCATTTCCTTCTCGGTCAGGATCTCGACGGTGACGCCGAGCGCCTCCAACTCCTTGGCGCGGGCGGCGAATTCCACCGGCCCCAGCGCATTGGCCGGCTCGTTGACCAGGTCGCGCGCCAGAAGCACGCCGTCGATCACCGCCACCTCGTCGGCGAAGGCCTTTTTCGCCGCGGAAGGATCGGCGCAATGGATGGTCACCTTTGCCGGCTTCTTCGGCTGGCCGTTGTCCTTGTCCTTCTTCGTCTTGTACTTGTCGAAGGCATAGCTGCGCAAAAGGATGCCGGCCGCGACGTTCGCCGCTTGCCTGCCGCCGGCCTGGGCGCCCGCAACGTCGAGCACGACGGCGACCTCGGCTGCCTTGCGCAGCGATGCGGCGATGCTGCCGCCGAGTTTCAGCCATGCATGATCGTCGAGGCTGGAAGCCTTGCCGGCGCCGACCGCCACGAGACGGTCGAGTGCTGTTCCTTCCGGCGCGAACACCTCGACGACGCTGCCGAACTTGCCGGAGAAATCCGCAGCCGGAAACGCCCGCGCAAGCGTGCCGGCCGGATCGCAGGCCTTGGCGGCATCGCTGACGCCGCCATCGTCCGCCGCCAGCACGAAGACGCTGCCCTTCCTCGACGTTGCGGTCTGGGGTGCGGCGAATTTGGCGAAGGCGATCGTAGGTCTCGAATTCATCAGGTGCTGCTTTCAGGGGTGCTGGGTGCCGGACAACGGCTTTCAAGAGTGCGCGACATTTGGTCGTTTTACGGCATTTGGCAAGACTTTGGCCGAAACCGCAGCCTATATGCGCGCCTCGAACACTATCGGATTCGCTGCGACATGACCCCGCTCCCTTGTCGCAACTTGTTGTTAACCATCAATGTTTTGCATTTTTTATCCATTGGAGCCGACACTCCGCCCGCCGGGGCGAATGATGTGGGACGAGAAACCGGATCGAGCCGCCGATGGAGCCAGTTGTGCAGGCGTCGCCGGATGACTACCTTGTCCGCGGGCATGATGCCGTTCGGCAAAATCGAGAAAAGCCTTCATGAAGGTCGTTGAACGCTACATCATGCGTCGGACATCGGCGGTCTTCCTGGCTGCGCTGACCTGGACGCTGGCGATCGTGTGGACGACGCAGGTACTGGCCAAGATCGACCTCGTCACCGACAGCGGCCAGTCGGCGCTGACCTTCTTCGAGGTCGCGGCGCTGATCATCCCGTCGATCATCCCGATCGTCGTGCCGTTCGCGCTGGTGGTGGCGGTCGCCCAGACGCTCAGCGTCATGAACACGGATTCGGAACTGGCCGTGATCAATGCCGCCGGCGCCTCGCGCTGGACCATCGCGCGGCCGATCCTGCTCCTGGCGCTGGCGGCAAGCGTCTTTTCCTTCGTCGTCGACAATGGCGTCGACCCCTATGCCAGGCAGAAGAACCGGCAGCTGGTGGCGGCTTCGCGCGCCGACCTGGTGTCGCTGATCATCCAGGAGGGCACGTTCCGCAAGATCGACGACGGCCTGTTCCTGCAGGTCGGCGAACGGCTGCCCGACAACAGGCTGGGCGGCATCTTCGTCGCCGATTCGCGCGAGGAAGGCGCCAACCTGATCTATTACGCCAAGAGCGGCAGCATTGTCGAAAAGGGCGACGAGAAGGTGCTGATGATGAATGACGGCGTCATCCATCGCAAGACGCTGACCGGTGACCTCTCGGTCATCCGCTTCACCTCCTACGCCTTCGACCTCTCGGCCTTCATGTCGGCCGCCAACGAAATCACGCTCCTCCCGAAGGACCGCACGACCCAGTACCTGCTCAACCCGAGCCCCAACGACAAGATGTTCCAGCGCAACCCGGGCGAGTATTCGGCCGAACTCGAGCAGCGTTTTTCCGAATGGTCCTACTCGCTGGTGTTCGCGCTGATCGCGCTGGCGGTGGCGGGCGACGCGCGTTCGCATCGCGAGGCGCGCATCCACCCGCTGATCACCGCAATCGTCATTGCGCTGTTCGTGCGCTGGCTTGGTTTCTTCGCCGCCGGCAAGGCGGACAAGGTTCCGCAATACGCCTATATGGTCTTCGGCGTGCCGATCGTCGCCTCGGCGATCGCCGGCTGGTTCATCCTCTCCTCCAGGACCATGGAACTGCCGGTCGCCTGGGCGGACTGGATGACCAACGTCGCCGGCCGCGCCAGCGAAACCTGGACGGCCCTCAAGCTGCGCTTCGCCAAGCGCGGCGCCTCCGGCCAGGGAGCCGGCTGATGGGCCGGACACGCTAATGGGCTGGACACGCTAATGGGCTGGACTCTGGGCCGCTATTTCTTCTTCCGCTACGTGTCGATCACGGTGTGGTTCTTCCTCGGCCTTTTGGCGCTGGTGTTCCTGATCGACTTCACCGAGCTGTCCGGCCGCACCACCGGCCTGCCGGGCTTTACCTATGGCACGGCGTTCGCGATTTCGGCGCTCAGGATGCCGATGATCATGCTGCAGACGGTGCCGTTCGTCGGCCTGTTCTCGGCGATGGCGACGCTGGTGTCGCTCAACCGCAAATACGAGCTGGTCATTGCCCGCTCGGCCGGCGTCTCGGCCTGGCAGTTCCTGTTGCCGTGCTGCATCGGGGCGCTGATGGTCGGCATGCTGTCGGTCGGCGTGCTCAACCCGGTGGCGGCGCATGCCTTCTCCTGGTCCGAGCGGATGGAAAACCAGCTGCGCGCCGGCAAATCCAACACCGTTTCGGCCGACTCGACACCTTGGATCCGGCAGAAGACCGCCTCCGGCGATACCATCATCGGTGCCCGCGCCATCCTCAACCAGGGACTGGAGATGGCGGATACCGTCTTCTTCGTGCTCGATCAGCAAGGCAACATCGTCGAGCGCAAGGACGCGGCGCGTGCCTTCCTGCGCGACGGCTATTGGGAATTGCAGGACGTCAAGGTCTTCAAGAACGGCACCATCCGCTCCGAAGCGACCGACCGCGTGGACACCAATCTCAAGCCGGAATTCGTGCAGGAGCGGCTTGCCCGGCCGGAAACGATCCCCTTCTACGACCTGCCGGGCAAGATCGAGGTTGCCCGTTCCTTCGGCCTCAAGGCAAATGCCTTCGCCATGCAGTTTGATTCGCTGGTGGCGTTGCCGTTCCTTCTCGTCGCCATGACGCTGATTGCGGCAACAGTATCAATGCGATTTGCAAGGATGGGGCAGTCGGCGACGATGATTCTGGGTGGCGTCCTCGCAGGCTTTCTGCTTTATGTCGTTTCGGTATTGGTCAAGGCATTCGGCGTGGCGGGATTCGTGCCCACAGCCGTGGCTGCATGGGTTCCGGTTGTCGTGGCTATGTTCTTCGGGGTGACGTTCCTGCTTTACAAGGAAGACGGCTAGTGAGGGAGGCGGTTTTGCGCAGCCATAGGCAGGCCGGTTTGGCACGCCTTTATGGGGCGAGCGCCTTGGCATGCCTGTTCGCCTGCGCGGTCCCGCTGGCCCCTGCGCTGGCGCAGGACGTCACGGACATGGCGACGAACGTTCCTTCCGGCTCGCAGATGCTGCTTGCCGCCGATACGCTTGTCTACAACAACGACGATCAGACCGTGACCGCCGTCGGTGCCGTGCAGATCGACTATGGCGGCAACAAGCTCGTCGCCCAGCGCGTCGTGTACAACCGCAACACCAAGCGCATGGTCGCCAGCGGCGCCGTCGAGATCATCAACAGCGACGGCACAAAGATCAATTCCGAGCATATCGACATCACCGACGATTTCGCCGACGGCTTCGTCAACGCGCTGCGTGTCGAAACCCCGGAAAAGGCCTATTTCGCCGCCGAAAGCGCCGAACGCATGGGCGGCGTGCTGACGACCTTCCACAACGGCGTCTACACGGCCTGCGAACCTTGCGAGGACAAGCCGGACAAGGCACCGACCTGGCGCGTCAAGGCGCGCAAGATCATCTGGAACGGCGAGAAGAAGACGGTTCGCTTCGAGAACGCGAATTTCGAGTTCTTCGGCTTTCCGCTTGCCTATCTGCCGGCGTTCGAGATCGCCGACCCGACGGTCAAGCGCAAGAGCGGCTTCCTGATCCCCGGCATCAACTACAAGACCGACCTCGGCTTCGGCGTCAAAGTCCCCTATTACTTCGCACTGTCGCCGACTTACGACCTCACCGTCACCGGCACCGGCTACACCAAGCAGGGCTTCCTCGGCGAGGCCGAGTGGCGCCAGCGCTTCAACAATGGCGAGTACACGCTGAAGATGGCCGGCATCCGGCAGGAGAGCCCGGAAGAGTTCATCAACAGCAGCGGCGTCAATGTCGATTCCGGCCCCGCCAGCGATCCGAACAAGTTCCGCGGCATGATGGGCACCAAGGGCCAGTTCGCCATCAATCCGCGCTGGGATTTCGGCTGGGACGTGCTGCTGCAGAGCGACAAGAATTTTTCGCGCACCTACTCCATCGACGGTTTCAGCGACGTCACACACCAGTCGACGATCTACCTGACCGGCCTCGACGGCCGCAATTACTTCGATGTGCGCGCCATGCGCTTCGAGGTCCAGGAGAACACGCTGGCCAGCGATCCGTCCGCCCGTGCCGCCCAGCAGCCATGGGTGTTGCCGTCGCTCGACTATGCCTATATCCCCGACATGTCTGTCGCCGGCGGGCAGTTGTCGTTCAACGTCAACGCGCGGGTCATCAGCCGCGACCGGCTGGATCAAGCCTTCGAAACTCCCTATGACGACAGCACGCCCGTTGAGCGGGTGCGCGGCATCGAAGGCCAGTCGAGCCGCCTCACCGCCGAAGCCGAATGGAAGCGCACCTTCACCACCGATGGCGGCCTGCAGCTGACGCCGCTGCTGGCGCTGCGCGGTGACGCCGGCTATGTCAACGCGACCTCGAACTCGCTCGCCGCCATCAACGAGATGGCGACGAATCTCGGCGTCGACGACAATATGCGCACGTCGCTGGCGCGCTACATGGCGACCGCGGGGCTCGAAATGCGCTGGCCGGTGCTGTTCTCGATGCCGAGCTCCAGCCATATCGTCGAACCGATGGCGCAGGTGTTCGTGCGCCCGAACGAGCAGTATGTCGGCGGCCTCGCCGTACCCAACGAGGACGCGCAGAGTTTCGTCTTCGACGCCACGACGCTGTTCGAGCGCGACAAGTTTTCCGGCTATGACCGCATGGAAGGCGGCACGCGCGCCAATGTCGGTTTCCGCTATTCCGGCGCCTACGACAATGGCTGGAGCACCAATGCGATCTTCGGCCAATCCTACCAGCTGGCAGGCCAGAATTCGTTCACGGCGCCCGACCTGGTCAATGTCGGCGCCTATTCCGGACTGGACAAGTCGACCTCCGACTATGTCGGCCTGATCGGCTTCAGCAGCGCGAGCGGCTTCTCCGGCTCGCTCAGCGGCCGTTTCGACGAACAGAGTTTTGACGTCCGGCGCGCCGAGGTGAAAGCCGCCTATTCCGGCCTGCCGGTTTCGCTCAGCGCCAAATATGCCTTCATCCAGGCGCAGCCGCTTTACGGCTTCACCACCGATCGCCACGAGGTCACGCTCGGCGCCTCGACGCATCTTGCCGAGAACTGGCGCGTCTTCGGCACCGGCACCTACGACCTGAAGCAAAGCGTGCTGGTCAAGGACGGCGTCGGTTTTGCCTATAATGATTCCTGCTTCACCTATTTGATGACGTTCTCCGAATCGCGCGACACGATCACCAAGGAAGTGTCGCAGAATGTCGGCTTCAACCTGTCGTTCCGCACGCTCGGCGATTTCGGCACGTCACAGAGCTCGATCGACACGATCCAGTAAAGACGGGCCAGTAAAGACGGGCCAGTAGCAGACGGGGTCATGCGCTGGTGACATCGTTTCGCCGTATAGAGCGGGCACGGGTTTCGATCACACCGCATGACCCCGAAAATCGAGATCGATTTTCGGAAAGGATCATGCGCAAAGTTAAGATGCTGCAGCGTCCTTTGCGCGTCCGAGGAACGCGCGGCGCTGTAGGAGCGGGATGGAATATTTGGGATGCTCTCGATGAGGAAATATCTGTTTTCGGCAGGATTCGCGCTGCTGATCGCGGCAACCTCGGTCTCGATTACGGTCATGACGCCGCCGGCTTTTGCCAGCGAGATCAAGTACGTCATCAACGACGTGCCGATCACCACCGGCGACATCGCACACCGGAAAGCGTTCCTGAAACTGCAGCGCAAGAAGGGCGATGCCGCCCAGGAAATGATCGACCAGACACTGCGCATGGCTGAGGTCAAGCGCCTCGGCATCAAGGTCACCGATGAGCAGGTCGACGCCGCCTACCAGCGCTTCGCCACGAACAACAAGATGCAGCTCAAGCAGCTCGACGGCGTCATGGCGCAGTCGGGTGTCGGCAAGGAGCATTTCAAGGAATTCATCCGCGCCCAGATGGCCTGGAACCAGGCGCTTTCGGCCCGTTATCGTTCGGGTGACGGCGGCTCCGTGACCGAACAGGACGCGGTCAGACGCATGCTCGACAAGGGCGGCTCCAAGCCGACCGCCATGGAATACATGCTGCAGCAGGTCATCTTCGTGGTGCCGGCGTCGGAGCGCAGCGCAACCCTTGGCAAGCGCAAGCGCGAAGCCGACGCCATGCGCGCCCGCTTCAACGGCTGCAACACCACGCGCGAATTCGCCAAGGGCCTGATCGACGTCACCGTTCGCGACCTCGGCCGGGTGCTGGCGCCGCAATTGCCGCCGGAATGGGCCGACCAGATCAAGGCCACCAAGGTCGGCGGCGCCACCGCCACGCGCGAGACGGAGCGTGGCGTCGAGTTCATCGGCATCTGCTCGTCGCGCGAGGTCTCCGACGACAAGGCCGCGCAGATGGTGTTCCAGAGCGAAGGCAACAACGACAAGAACGCCGACGATCTCAGCAAGAAGTACGTCGAGGAGCTGCGGAAGAAAGCCCGCATCGTCGAGCGCTAGGCCGTGGTCCGACAAGACGGAGCCCTGCCCTCTCTCGGTCCGGACGGGTCCGCCGGCAAAGCGGCATAGACATGCGCCGGACAGATGCCCCGCTGGCCTTGAGCGTCGGCGATCCATCAGGTGTCGGCCCGGAAATCGCCATCGCCGCATGGCAGGCCGGCGACAGCGCTGGCGTGCCGCCCTTTTATCTGCTTGCCGACCCGGCGCTGATTGCGGCGCGGGCGCGCCAGATCGGCGCCAACGTGGCGATCGCGGAAACCATGCCAGAGCAAGCAGCGCGGATATTTCACCGCGTCCTGCCGGTCGTGCCACTCGACGCCACCCAGGTCGACAGGCCCGGCAGGCCGGACAAGGCCAACGCCGCCGGCACCATCGAGGCCATCGACCGCGCCGTGGCCGACTGCCTCGGCGGCCGCGCCGCGGCGGTCGTCACCTGTCCGATCGCCAAGAAGCCCCTCTACGACGCGGGCTTCCGCTTTCCCGGCCACACCGAATATCTGGCGCACCTGGCCACGCTCCACACAGGCGCCGAGGTGACGCCGGTGATGCTGCTTGCCGGTCCGGAATTGCGCACCGTTCCGGTCACCATCCATATCCCGCTCGCCGAAGTGCCGAAGGCGCTGACGACGGAGCTGATCGTCGCCACGGCCCGTATCACCGCCGCCGACCTCGAAAGCCGCTTCGGCATCGCCAGGCCAAGGCTGGCGATAGCAGGCCTCAACCCGCATGCCGGCGAAGGCGGGTCGATGGGCCTGGAGGATCAGCGCATCATCCGTCCGGCGGTCGACCAGCTGAGAGCGGAAGGCATCGACGCCTTCGGGCCGCTGCCGGCCGATACGCTGTTTCATGCCCACGCGCGCGCCAGCTATGACGTGGCGCTGTGCATGTATCATGACCAGGCGCTAATCCCGGCCAAGGCGCTGGCCTTCGACGAGGCGGTCAACGTCACGCTCGGCCTGCCCTTTATCCGCACCTCGCCCGACCACGGCACCGCCTTCGACATCGCCGGCCAGGGCATTGCGCGCGCCGACAGCCTGATCGCGGCGCTGCGGCTCGCCCGCCGGCTTGCCGACAGCGGGACGGAAGCAGCTGCCGCATGAGCGCATCTGCATGAGCATCGACGGGCTGCCGCCGCTGCGCGAGGTGATCGAACGCCATGGGCTGCAGGCGAAGAAGGCGCTTGGCCAGAATTTCCTGCTCGACCTCAATTTGACCGGCAAGATCGCACGCGCCGCCGGCGACCTCAGCGAGACCACTGTGATCGAGGTCGGCCCCGGCCCAGGCGGGCTGACGCGGGCGCTGCTTTTCAGCGGCGCCAGGCGGGTCGTCGCCATCGAACGCGACGAGCGCTGCCTCGAAGCGCTGGCGCAGGTCTCGAACCACTATCCAGGCCGGCTCGAGATCATCGCCGGCGACGCGCTGAAGACGGATTTTTCCGCTCTTGCCGAGGCCGCCTCGGAAGGCGGCCTGGTGAAGATCGTCGCCAACCTGCCCTACAATATCGGCACCGAACTGTTGATCCGCTGGCTGACGGTGACGGCATGGCCGCCCTTCTACGCCTCGATGACGCTGATGTTCCAGCGCGAAGTGGCCGAGCGTATTGTCGCCGCCCCCGGCAGCGACGCCTATGGCCGGCTCGGCGTGCTGGCCGGCTGGCGCACCGAGGCGAGGATCGCCTTCGACGTGCCGCCGCAGGCATTCACGCCGCCGCCCAAGGTGACGTCCTCGGTGGTGCATCTGGTGCCGCGCACGAGCCCCTTGCCCACCGACGTGAAGAAACTCGGCCGTTTCACCGAAGCCGCCTTCGGCCAGCGGCGGAAAATGCTCAGGCAGAGCGTGAAAAGCCTCGGAGGGGAAGCGCTGCTGACACGCGCGGGCATCGACCCGACGCGGCGCGCCGAAACGCTCAGCGTCGAGGAATTCGTGCGGCTGACGAACGCGGTTTGAGAAGCTGCTGATCTCCCCCCTCGTGGGGGAGATGTCCGGCAGGACAGAGGGGGGCGCGAAGGATCACCACCTCTGTCTGGTCGACCTAACCAACGGCCGTCAGCCGGCTTAGGATGGAGTCTAATTTATTCGAACGCCGGCGGGACAGCGCCCCCCTCTGCCCTACCGGGCATCTCCCCCACAAGGGGGGAGATCGGCGCTCCACCGCCTCAATCCGTCTTCTCGTCCAGCAATCCGGAGACAAAGTCGAACAACCCCGGCCGGCGGTCGCGCCTCAGCCGCTCGGCGATGACGATGCCACGCACCTCGGCGAAGGCGCGATCGAGATCGTCGTTGACGATGACGAAATCATATTCCTTCCAGTGCTCGATCTCGTTGCGGGCGTTCTTCAGCCTGGTCTCGATCACCGATTCCTGGTCCTCGGCGCGGCGCTTCAGCCGCGCCTTCAACTCCTTCATCGACGGTGGCAGGATGAAGATCGAGACGATGTCGGCGCGCATCTTCTCCTTGAGCTGCTGGGCGCCCTGCCAGTCGATGTCGAACAGCATGTCGCGGCCTTGCGCCAGCGCCAGCTCCGCCGGCTCGCGCGGCGTCGCGTAGCAATTGCCGTGCACCTCGGCCCATTCGAGCAGCGCATCGGAATCGCGCAGCCGTTCGAACTCGCGCATGGTGCGGAAATGATAGTGGACGCCCTCGATCTCGCTGCCACGACGCGGCCTGGTGGTGACCGAGACCGACAGTTCGAGGCTTGAATCGCTTTCCAGAAGATTGCGCGCGATCGTCGACTTGCCGGCACCGGACGGCGACGACAGAACCAGCATCAGCCCGCGGCGGCGGATGCGGGAACCCAAATCCCTGGCGACCATTCGGGCTACTCCAGATTCTGGACCTGTTCGCGAAACTGATCGACGACCGCCTTCAGTTCTAGCCCGATGGCGGTCACCGCGGCGGCGTTCGACTTGGAACACAGCGTATTCGATTCGCGGTTGAATTCCTGCGCCAGAAAATCGAGCTTGCGGCCGATGGCGCCGCCATTGGCGAGCAGCACCCGTCCCGATGCGACATGCGTCTTCAGCCGGTCGATCTCTTCGCGGATGTCGGCCTTGGTGGCGAGGAAGGCCGCCTCCTGATGCAGCCGGCTGGCGTCGAGATTGGCGGAGGCATCCATCAGCAGGCGGACCTGCTCGGCAATGCGCTCGCGGATCGCCGCCGGCTCGCGCGACGGATCGGCCTCGGCCCTCAGCGTCAGCGCCTCGATGGCGTCGATATGGCCGCTGAGCAGCGAACGAAGCGCATCGCCCTCGCTCTGGCGCGCCTGCTCCAGCCCGGCGAGCGCCACGTCCAGCGCCGACAGGACCGCCGCATCGAGCGCGGCCCGCGCCTCTTCGGTCTCGATGGCTTCCGGGATATCCAGCACGCCACGTAGCGCCAGCAACCCATCGGCCGTCGCAGGGGCGACGCCGAACTGCTCCTGCAGCCGCTTGGCCAGTCCCGCCAGATCCTTCAGGAAGACCTCGTTGACCACCGGCTGCACCTGCGCGCCGGCGGCCCGGCCGACGGTCAGCGTCGCCTGGAAGTTGCCGCGCGAAAATCGCTTCTGCATGGTCTGCCTGACGGCCGGCTCCAATCGCTCGAAGCCTTGCGGCAGCCGCAGCCTGACCTCGACGCTCTTGCCGTTGACCGACTTGACCTCCCAGGCGATCGAGGTGCCCTGGTGTTCGGCGACCGCGCGCGCAAAACCGGTCATGCTCTGCAAATTCATGATGCCCGTACGCCCCTTGGCGCGTGATCCAGGAACCCGTTCCCGGTCAAACCACGCGCGGCTACAAAATGCCGAAACGACTGGTGCCTTCAAGCCGGCGCCGTACGTTTTCTTCAAAAATCAGCGCATCCCGCAAGGGACGATTTAAAAACCACCCGGCGCTACTGGGCGGCCCCCGCATCGCCACCGGCGTCGCCGCTATCGCCGGCATCGGCGGGGGCATCGGTCTGGCCTTCCACCTTGGCCCCGGCCTTGGCGGCGTCGTCGGCCTGCTTCTTCTGCAGCGCCCGGTAGCGGGCGACGTTCTGGTTGTGCTCTTCCAGCGTCGAGGCAAAGACGTGGCCGCCGGTGCCGTCGGCGACGAAATAGAGGTCGTCGGTCTTGGACGGATTGGCGACCGCCTCGAGTGCCGCACGGCCCGGATTGGCGATCGGTGTCGGCGGCAGGCCGTTGATCAGATAGGTGTTGTAGGGCGTCTGCTTGTCGATGTCCGACTGGTAGATCGGACGGTCGGCAGGTTTGCCCTTACCACCGAACAGGCCGTAGATGATCGTCGGATCGGACTGCAGACGCATGCCCTTGGCCAGCCGGTTGAGGAAGACGGCGGCCACGCGCGAGCGCTCGTCGCCCTTGCCCGTCTCCTTTTCGACGATCGAGGCCAGCGTGACGAAGTCGTTGATATTGGCCAAGGGTAGATCAGGCGCGCGCCGCTGCCAGACCTCCTCTACCAGCTTCTTCTGGTCGGCCAGCAGCTTGTCGACCATCTGCTGACGCGTGGCGCCACGGGTGAAGCGCAGCGTGTCGGTGGCGAGGCTGCCCTCGGACGGCTCGGTCGCAGGCATGTCGCCGGTCAGCGCATCCTGCTCGGCGATGCGCTGCAGCGCCTGCTCGACCGTCAGCCCCTCCGGGATGGTCAGCGAATACATCACCGACTTGCCGCTCTTCAAAAGCTCCATGATGTCGCGCATCGAAGCCCCGGCCTTGATCTCGTATTCGCCGGCCTTCAGCGCGGAATCATTGCCGTTGGCGCGCACGCCAAGGCGGAAGATACGGGCGTCGCTGATCAGGCCGCGCCGCTCGAGCTGGTCGGCGATATCCTGGACGCCGGTGTTCGGCTTGACCAGGAAGGTGTCGCCGGCGGCCGACGGGCCGGGCTCGTTGAACGCCTGCTTGCCGAAATAGAGCGCGATGCCGGCCGCCAGAACCAGCAGCATCACCGAGGAGATGACGAAGTTCATGAACACGACGATCTGGCTGCGCGAGGCCCGCGAGCGCCTTGGCGGCGGCGTGCCGGCCTCGGGCCGCAAGGCCTCGGCGGCCGTCTTCGGCACGATCGGACTGGATGCGGCCTGCTGCTGTCCGAATTCTCCGCCGCCCGGATTTGTGTTCATAGCGCCCTACCATCTGTCATTTCGACGAATCCCCTGGGGCAGAGTAGGGGCGAATATGGCAAAAATGACGACAGGGTTCGGGGACGCCTGCCGGCCGGCTGTTCAGCCATTGTAGCGTTGGAAGACGAGCGAGGCGTTGGTGCCGCCAAAACCGAAGGAATTGGACAGCGCCACGTCGATCTGTCTGGAACGCGGCGTGTTCGGCACCAGGTCGATCGCCGTCTCACGTTCCGGGTTGTCGAGATTGATGGTGGCCGGCGCGATGTTGTCACGGATGGCGAGGATCGAAAAGATCGCCTCGGCGGCACCCGCCGCGCCCAGAAGATGGCCGATCGACGACTTGGTCGACGACATCGAGATCTTCGACGCCGCGTTGCCGACCAGCCGCTCGACGGCGCCAAGCTCGATCGTGTCGGCCATGGTCGAGGTGCCGTGCGCGTTGATGTAGTCGACGTCGGCGGGCGACAGCTTCGCCCGGTTCAGCGCCGCCGTCATGCAGCGGAAGGCGCCGTCGCCGTCTTCGGCGGGCGCGGTGATGTGGTAGGCGTCGCCGGTCAGGCCATAGCCGGTGACCTCGGCATAGATTTTCGCGCCGCGCGCCTTGGCGTGTTCGAGTTCTTCGAGAACTACGACGCCGGCGCCCTCGCCCATGACGAAGCCGTCGCGGTCGCGGTCATAGGGACGGGAGGCTTTTTCCGGTGTGTCGTTGCGCTCGGTCGACAGCGCCCGGCAAGCGGCGAAGCCGGCAAGCGAAAGCCGGGTCACCGGCGATTCGGCGCCACCGGCCAGCATCACGTCGGCATCGCCGAAGATGATCAGCCGGGCGGCATCGCCAATGGCATGCGCGCCGGTCGAGCAAGCGGTGACGACGGCGTGGTTCGGGCCTTTCAGCCCGTGCCGGATCGACACCTGGCCGGACACCAGGTTGATGATGTTTCCGGGAATGAAGAAGGGGCTGATGCGGCGCGGTCCGCGCTCGTGCAGGATCAGCGCGTTCTCAGCGATGCCCTCGAGGCCGCCGATGCCGGAGCCGATCATGACGCCCGTGGCGCAGCGCTCCTGCTCGGTCTGGGGCTCCCAGCCGGAATCCTTCAGCGCCTCGTCGGCGGCCGCGATCCCGTACAGGATGAAGTCGCCGATCTTGCGCAGTTCCTTCGGCTCGAGCACGGCTTCGGGATTGAGCGAGCCGTTGGAGCCGTCACCGCGCGGAATGACGTGGGCGATCTTGCAGGCAAGATCCTCCACTTCGAATTCGGTGACACGCTTGGCGGCGCTGCGGCCGGTCAGCAGTTCCTTCCAGCCATGCTCGAAGCCCATGCCGAACGGCGAAACCAGGCCAAGGCCCGTGACGACGACACGCCTCATCGCAGGTCCTCCCCGGTAATGCCTGCGAAAAGCCTCAGGCCGAGGCCTTGTCGATGTACTTCACGGCATCGCCGACGGTCAGGATGGTCTCGGCCGCATCGTCCGGGATCTCGACGCCGAATTCTTCTTCGAAGGCCATGACGAGTTCGACCGTGTCGAGGCTGTCAGCGCCCAAGTCGTCGATGAAGCTCGCCTGCTCCGTCACCTTGTCGGCGTCGACGCCAAGATGCTCGATGACGATCTTCTTGACGCGCTCTGCGGTGTCACTCATTTGGGGCATCCTCGTCTTTTGGTTGTCTGTCTTCGTTAGCGGGCGGAATGCCGCTAATCAAGCTGAAAGATGGTCCCGCCGGAAACACAACAAACAGGACCGGTTTTTGCCCGAACCGCCGGGTTGCGGGCCGCATTACACGAAAAATGGCCGAGGTCCAAGCCGAAATGGGCCTTTTCACAACCCGCCGGACCTTGGTCCGTCAGATCATGGCCATGCCGCCATTCACATGAATGGTTTGGCCGGTCACATAGGCCGCTTCATTGGAGGCGAGATAGGCGACCGCAGAGGCGACCTCGGCGCTGGTGCCCATACGCCGGGTCGGGATCGCCGCCATGATCGTCTCCTTCTGCTTGTCGTTGAGCTTGTCGGTCATGGCCGATTCGATGAAGCCAGGGCCGACGCAGTTGACGGTGATGTTGCGGGTGGCGATCTCCTGCGCCAACGACTTGGAAAAGCCGATCATGCCGGCCTTGGAGGCGCAGTAGTTGGTCTGGCCGGGATTGCCTGTCACCCCGACCACCGAGGTGATGTTGATGATGCGGCCATGCCGGCGGCGCATCATCGGATGGGTGAGTTCGCGCGTCAGCCGGAACACGGCGTTGAGGTTGACCTCCAGCACCGCATCCCAGTCGGCATCCGACATGCGCACGAACAGGCCGTCCTTGGTAATGCCGGCATTGTTGACGAGGATGTCGACACCTTCGAGCTCGGCCTCCGCCTTCTGGCCGAGCGCCTTGACCTCGTCGCGGTCGGACAGATTGGCCGGAAAAAGCTTGACCCGGTCGCCGAGCTCGGCAGCCAGCGTCTCCAGCTTCTCGACGCGCGTGCCATGCAGGCCAACGATGGCGCCCTGCGCGTGCAGCACTCTAGCGATCGCCTCGCCGATGCCTCCGGTTGCGCCGGTGACGAGCGCCTTACGGCCGGTCAGTTCGAACATTTTTGTCTCCTGAATCTCAGACGACACCCTTCACATGGGTGGGGTCAAATCGCCAGTGGATTATGCAAGCACGGCCAGCGCCGCCTCGACATCGGCCGCCGTGCCGACGGCCGCGGTGGCGACATCGCGGTTGATGCGTCGCGCCAGTCCCGACAGCACCTTGCCGGCGCCAACTTCGTAGAGCGTCGTGACGCCGTTGGTGCCGAACCATTCCACCGTTTCGCGCCAGCGCACGCGCCCGGTTACCTGTTCGACCAGGCGGCGGGCGATCTCGTCGGGATCGCTGGTCGGCGTGACCGAGACGTTGGACACGACAGGCACCAGCGGCGCGTTCTTCGCCACGCCGGCCAGCGCCTCGCGCATGATCGCTGCCGCCGGCGCCATCAGCGCCGAATGGAAGGGGGCCGAGACCTGCAGCATCAGCGCCCGCTTGGCGCCCTTTTCGGTGCAGAGTTTTGCCGCCAGCTCGACCGCGGCCCTGGCGCCCGAAATCACCAACTGGCCGCCGCCATTGTCGTTGGCGATCTGGCAAACTGAGCTTTGAGCGGCCTCGGCGCAGGCGGCTTCGACATCGGCCTGTTCCAGCCCGATGATGGCCGCCATGGCGCCCTCGCCGGCCGGCACCGCCGCCTGCATGGCATTGCCGCGCACGCGCAGCAGCCGCGCCGCATCGGCGACCGGAACGAAGCCGGCTGCGGCAAGGGCCGAATATTCGCCCAGTGAATGGCCGGCGACGTAAGACACCTTGTCCTTCAGCGAAAAGCCGCGCGCTTCCAGCGCCCGGATGGCGGCCAGCGACACCGCCATCAGCGCCGGCTGGGCGTTGGCGGTCAGCGTCAGCGTCTCTTCCGGCCCTTCCCAGATCAGTTTCGACAGCTTTTCGCCGAGCGCGTCGTCGACTTCCTCGAACACCTTGCGCGCCTCGGGAAAGGCATCCGCCAGATCCTTGCCCATGCCGACAGCCTGGCTGCCCTGTCCCGGAAAGGTGAATGCGACGGCCATTTGGGCTTCTCCAGAGGCTGGTTTTTCCCTGCCTGTGACGCAAGGCGGACGGCCAAGTCAAGCCCGCGGGCAGCGTTTCAGCCTTCCTTGCGGCCGGAAAAACCGGTCGAGTCCCTGTTCCGAAAGCCTTTTTGGCGATCACACCTGATGAAAACCGCTCACGAATCGTTTGCTGGCTCTTCTTATTTTCGCCACAGCCGCTAGCTTTTGCATGACAGTTCTATGACAGATCAGTGACGCGAGTGGGAAAGACGCGTTGCGTGGGCCGGGGGAAGTGAAGTGGCAAGGATCGGAAAGGGCGTGGCCAAACGCGCGCCGCAGTTTCTGGAAGGCGATCCGTCCACCGGCTATCTGCCGGGGCGGAAGTGGCCGGTCGTACGCTATGGCCTGATCAGCCTGCTCGCCTCCGCCATACTGGTTTTTGCCATCGAATGGATCGTGCGCGGCGACTTTTACGGCACGGTCGGCTTCTTCCTGCAGCCCTTCAAGCCGGGCTGGACCACCATCATCGTGTTCGCGCTGGTGCTGATTGGTCTCGACGCGGTGCTCGGCCGCAGCCACCAGAGCCTGATGATCGTGGCGCCGCTGACGCTGGTGCTGGCCTTTGTCGGCCACCAGAAGTCGCACTATCTCGGCGACCCGCTCTATCCGACCGATTTCCTGTATTCCAGGCAGATCATGTCGCTGATGCCGCTTTTGGTGCGCGAGCGACCGATGACCGCGCTGGCCATCGCGATCGGCATCGTCGGCGGCCTGTCGCTGCTCGTCTATGGCTGGCGGCAGTGGCGGCGCCGGGTGCCGGTCCTCAGCCGCAAGGGCCGCCTTGCCAGGCTGACCCTGACCGTGCCGCTGCTCGCCTTCTTCGTCTCGATCATGGACTACGCCACCTTCTCGTGGACCCGCGACCGGCTGCAGATCATTCCGATCATGTGGGACCAAAAGGAAAACTACGCCTCCAACGGTTTCGCGCTGGCCTTCGCGCTCAATGTGCCGATGGCGCATGTCTCGGCGCCGGCGGGCTATTCCGACAAGGCGATCGCCGCGATCGACAGGCCAGGGGTGACGGCATCGGTGCCCGCCGAGAAGCCCGACATCATCATCGTGATGAGCGAATCCTTCTGGGATCCGACCAAGCTGCCCGGCGTCACCATCACGCCGGATCCGATCCCCAATGTGCGGGCACTGCGCTCGGGCTACATGTTCTCGCCCGAATTCGGCGGCATGACCGCCAATATCGAGTTCGAGGCGCTGACCGGCTTTTCCAACGCCTTCCTGCCGGCCGGCTCCATCCCCTACCAGCAATATGTGCGCTCGCCGACGCCCTCGCTGGCCACCTTCCTGAAGAGCGAGGGCTACAGGGCGCGCGCCATTCACCCGGGCACCAACTGGTTCTGGAACCGCGGCGCGGTCTATGCCGATTTCGGCTTCAACGACTTCCGCTCGGAAGAGACGCTGCCGCCGATGCAGAAGCGCGGACCGCTGGCCTCCGATGCGGCAATGACCGACGAGATCATCCGCGAGGCCGATGCCAGCGAAGACCCGGTCTTCTTCTTCGCCGTCAGCCTGCAGAACCACGGTCCCTACGAGCCTTATCGTTATTACAATCCGACCCACAAGGTGCAGGCGCCGATCAGCACATGGGCGCGGGAATCGCTGCTCAGCTACACCGAAGGCTCCGCCGATGCGGACCGCGGGCTAGAGCGCCTGATCGAATGGGCCAGGAAACGCGAGCGGCCGACGGTGATCGCCTTTTTCGGCGACCATCTGCCGCCGCTCGGACCAGTCTATGTCGAGACCGGCTTCATGAAAGACAATGTCGCGCCGCGCAAGGAGCCGGCCGACCAGATGCTGGAGCATCATCAAACGCCGCTGATCATCTGGTCGAATCGCACCGGTCCGGCCGAGGACATGGGCGCGGTCAGCCCGGCCTTCCTGCCCTACCACATATTGACCACGGCCGGCATCACGCATCCCTATTACACCGGCTTCCTCGGCGCGCTGCGCGAACGCTACCGCGTCGTCGACCGCAACCTTCTCTTGACGCCGGCCGGCGAGGCGACACCCGACTGGGCGCGGCAGAAGAAGATCGACCCGGCGATCAACGATTTCCGCCTGCTGCAATACGACATGATGTTCGGCAAGCGCCGCGCCGCGCCCGACTTCTTCCCCGAAACGGTCGACAAGGCGGTCGCCCACACCAGCTGAGCCTGGTGTCTTCGGCCCTGCGACGCCAAGGACGCTGTCTGCAACGCCGCCCGGCCTTGCCTTCCCCGGGAATTGCTGTATAGACGCCCGCAATCTGCCGGTCCTTGCTGGGGGCTGAACGGAGGGCCGTTGCTTTTCTCGAAAAGCGGTGTGTGAAGCCAGAAGCGCTTCCGCCTCCCGTGTCTCCGCTCTCGACCGTCTCGAAATGCTCCTTTCTTCCCGCCCCCTTTTACTGGGGATCAGCGGTCAGAGAAGTTGCAGAGGCTTTTGCCGCGAGGGTCCGGGAGAGAAACGAAGAAAGGCACTGATACACTATGGCTCTTTACGAACATGTGTTCCTTGCCCGGCAGGACCTCTCGCAGCAGCAGGTCGATGCGCTTGTCGAACAGTACAAGGGCGTCATCTCCGCCAATGGCGGGTCCGTCGGCCGGGTCGAGAACTGGGGACTGAAGTCCCTCACCTACCGGGTCAACAAGAACCGGAAGGCATACTACACACTTATGGACCTCAACTGCCCGCCGGCAGCGCTCAACGAGATGGAGCGCCAGATGGGCCTGTCCGAGGACGTGCTGCGTTTCCTGACTGTCAAGGTCGAGGCGCATGAGGAAGGTCCGTCGGCCATGATGCAGAAGCGCGAAGAGCGCTCGGAACGCGGCGGCTTCGGCGACCGTGACCGCGGCGATCGTGGCCCGCGTTCGTTCGGCGACCGCGATCGCGGCGACCGTGGCGATCGTCCGCCGCGCTCGTTCGGCGACGCCGGTGGCGATCGTGGTCCGCGCCGTCCGCGCGAAGGCTTTGAAGGGGGTGCAGAATAATGGTCGACATCAATCAGATCCCGACCCGGCGCCCGTTCCATCGCCGCCGCAAGACCTGCCCGTTCTCCGGCGCCAACGCGCCCAAGATCGACTACAAGGACGTGCGCCTCTTGCAGCGCTACATTTCCGAGCGCGGCAAGATCGTGCCGTCGCGCATCACCGCCGTCAGCCAGAAGAAGCAGCGCGAGCTCGCCAAGGCGATCAAGCGCGCCCGCTTCCTCGGCCTGCTGCCCTACGTGGTTCGCTAACACTTTCGAGGCGGGCGGTTCGCCGCCCGCTCTTCTCCCACGGCGACGGGCGCCGCAGGGTTGAACGTCAAATCCCGAGTTGAGGTGAAAAGCCTCTAACTGCCGCGACAGGCAGGACAGCGACACCGGCGGCAACGCCCTTTTGCTTCCTGACCTGTTCCAGACAATCCGGCGCCGATCGATGGGCGCCCAAACGAAGGAACAAAACCATGGAAGTCATTCTTCTCGAACGCGTTTCCCGCCTCGGCCAGATGGGCGATACCGTCAAGGTCAAGGACGGCTTTGCCCGCAATTTCCTGCTGCCGCAGGGCAAGGCGCTGCGCGCCAACGAAGCCAACAAGAAGAAGTTCGAAGGCCAGCGCGCCCAGCTCGAAGCCCGTAACCTCGAGCGCAAGTCGGAAGCCGCGCAGGTTGCCGAGAAGCTCGACGGCAAGAGCTTCATCGCCGTGCGTTCGGCCGGCGAGACCGGCCAGCTGTACGGTTCGGTGTCGACCCGCGACATCGCCGACCTGCTGACGGCCGAGGGCTTCTCGGTCAACCGCAACCAGATCCAGCTCAACCAGCCGATCAAGACCATCGGGGTGACCAATGTGGCGATCGCGCTGCATCCGGAAGTCGAGGTCACCATCACGCTCAACATCGCCCGCACGGCCGACGAAGCCGAGCGCCAGGCCAAGGGCGAGACGCTGACCACCGCCGAAGCCATCTATGGCGAAGACATCAACGACAATGCGCGGCCGGAGAACTTCTTCGACCCGAACGCCGAGTTCGAAGGCGGCGAAGAGAACGCCTGATCACGCGCGACGGAGTGTCAGAGCGGCCTCTGATCACAGTGTCAGAGCAGCGCTCTGATCACTTTGTCGGCATTTAGCCTTTGTGGACCAATGCCCGGGCCTCGCGCCCGGGCATTTTTGTGCCAAACGGAACTTTTCGAACCCCTATATATTGAGGCAGACTACAACCCCGGGCGTCCTATGACGCGCAAAGGGCGCTGTGGCACCTTGGATTGGCGCATGATCCCCGGCGAAAGCCGGTTGTGATTTTCGGGTCATGCACCAGCACAGCATGTCTGTGAGGGAACATTTGGTCATGAATATCCTGTTGAAGCGCCTTCTCGACCGTCTTGTGCGCACCGGCAATCTCAAGGTGACCGGGCCTAAGGGCTCGACAGTGATCTTCGGCGACGGCAGCGGCGAGCCGGTGCATATGCACATCAAGACCAAGCACGCCGAACGCGCCATCACCTTCGACCCGATGCTGGCGGTGCCGGAAGCCTACATGGATGGCGAGCTCGATATCCTCGAAGGCGGCGTGCTAGGCGTGATGCGCATCGCCTTCCAGAACATGGGCAGCGGCGGCATCGACGCCACCTGGTCGAAGGCGATCGAAGGCCTGCGCCATGCTTTCCGCCGCCTGCAGCAGATCAACACCGCCTCGCGCGCGCGCCGCAACGTGCAGCGCCACTATGATCTGTCGGGCGACCTCTACCGGCTCTTCCTCGATGAGGACATGCAGTATTCCTGCGCCTATTTCGAGCAGCCCGACATGACGCTCGACGAAGCGCAGGCCGCCAAGAAACGTCACATCGCCGCCAAGCTGAGGCTGAAGGCCGGCCAGACCGTGCTCGACATCGGCTCCGGCTGGGGCGGGCTCGGCATCTATCTGGCGAAATACTTCGACGTCGATGTCCAAGGCGTCACCCTGTCGACCGAACAGCACGGTGTCGCCACCGACCGCGCGCATGCGCAGGGCCTGCAAAACCGCGTCCATTTCGACCTGAAAGACTATCGCGAGCTCAACGAGCGCTTCGACCGTATCGTCTCGGTCGGCATGTTCGAACATGTCGGCGTCAACCACTATCGCACCTTCTTCGAAAAATCGGCGACGCTTCTGAAGCCGGACGGCGTCATGCTCTTGCACACGATCGGCCGCTCCGGCGTGCCGTGGGCGACCAGCGCCTTCGTCCGCAAATACATCTTCCCGGGCGGCTACATCCCCGCTTTGTCCGAGGTGATGCCGGCGATCGAGAAGTCCGGCCTCGTCGTCACCGACGTCGAGATGCTCAGGCTGCACTATGCCGACACGCTGAAGCATTGGGGCGAGCGCTTCGCCGCCAACCGCGACAAGGCCAAGGCGATCTACGACGAGCGCTTCTGCCGCATGTGGGAGTTCTATCTGGCCGCCTCGGAAGCGGCCTTCCGCTGGCAGGACCTGGTGATCTTCCAGATCCAGCTCGCCAAGAAGAACGACACGCTGCCGATGACGCGCGACTACATCGGCAAATGCGAGAAGGCGCTTGAAATGCGCGACATGGGCCATCGCCACCAGGCGCCCGTCGCCAAACCGGCCCGCCGCCGCAAGGTTGCGGAGTAGAAGGGCGCCGGCCCCGCGGCCATTGGTCTTGCCATTACCTGCCCAAGCATGAAAAAGGTCTCGTTATCGCGAGACCTTTCATGACCTACCTCATCTACATCGCAGCCGCGCTTGCCGAGATCGCCGGCTGCTTCTCGTTCTGGGCGTGGTGGCGCCTGGAGAGGTCACCGTTGTGGCTGGCGCCCGGGCTTGCCTCGCTGGCGCTGTTCGGTTTCCTGCTGGCGCTGGTCGACACAAATGCCGCGGGCCGCGCTTATGCCGCTTATGGCGGCATCTACATCGCGGCGTCGCTTGGATGGCTGTGGCTGGTGGAAGGTGTGCGTCCCGACCGCTGGGATCTTGGAGGGGCGGCACTCTGCATCGTCGGCGCCTCGGTCATCCTGCTCGCGCCCCGGGGAGCCTGAGCCGTGGAACTCCCCGCCCCGCTGCGGCAAGCGGTCGACCGTATGCTGGAAAAAGTGCCGCTGTCTGTCTTGAAGCAAGCGGCAAGAACGCTGTCCGACCGCTACCGGGCCGAACTGCGTGACGGCCGCCTACATATGGCCGAGGAGATGGCGGTCAGGGCCTATCTGGCGACGCGGCTGCCGGCGACCTACGCGGCGGTGCGCGCCAGCCTCGACGCACTGGCGGACGCCCGCCCCGGCTTCGCGCCGAAGAGCCTGCTCGATGTCGGCGCCGGCCCTGGCACGGTGCTTTGGGCCACCACCGACGTCTGGCCCGACCTCGAAGCGGCGGTGCTGCTCGAAGCGAGCGCCGCGGTGCGCAAGATCGGCCAGTCGCTCGCCAGTGATGCCATCCCCGTCAGAACGGAGTGGCTGGCCGGCGACGCCACGATCGACCTTGCCGGCCTCAGACCGGCCGATCTGGTCAGCTGTGCCTATGTGCTGGACGAGATCACGCCGGCATCGCTGCCGAAGCTGATCGACCGGCTCTGGCAGCTCACCGCCGACACGCTGCTGATCGTCGAGCCAGGCACGCCTGCCGGCTGGCAGCGCATCCTTGCCGTGCGGCGGCAATTGATCGAAGCCGGCGCGCATATGCTGGCGCCCTGCCCGCATGAAGCGCGCTGCCCGCTCGCCCAGCCCGACTGGTGCCATTTTTCGCGCCGCGTCGCCCGCTCGCGGCTGCACCGGCTGGCCAAGGACGCCGACGTGCCATGGGAGGACGAAAAGTTTATTTACGTCGCTGCCTCGCGGCATCCTGCGACTTCGCGCGCGGCGCGGGTGATCGCGCCGCCCAAACCCGGCTCCGGCAAGGTTGTGCTCAAGCTTTGCGAGCTGGACGGCAGCGCCGACGAGAAGCTCTTCACCAAGCGCGACGGCGATGCGTTCAAGGTGGCGCGGCGGCTGGACTGGGGCGATGCCGTCTAGCGGTTGCATGCAACTTGCTTTTGTTCCTTATTTGTTCTATCATAGACAGAATCATCACCTTGCCGAGTCAACCGGAATCGGAGCACGGGAATTCTGTCCTGTGGACGGTGTGCCTCTCCTGTGAACAGTGGGCATCAAATCTGGTTGGACAGGGACTGTTGCAGATAAGTCAGCACCGGCTTTTGTCCGTTCTGATATCGAGAATGCGGGATCGAAATTCGGGGACATCATGGCTGAGGCAGCGCGCAAATTCGGCGTGGCGGAAACACCGCTTTATCGCGAGGCACCAAACAACATCGAGGCCGAGCAGGCGCTGCTCGGCGCCATCCTCGTCAACAACGATGCCTTCTACCGCGTCTCCGATTTCCTGAAAGCCGGGCATTTCTACGAGCCGCTGCACCGCAAGATATTCGAGGTGGCGGCCGAGCTCATCCGCATGGGCAAGGTGGCGACGCCGATCACGCTAAAAACCTTCCTGCCTGCCGACGAGAAGGTCGGCGACATGACGGTGGCGCAATATGTCGTGCGGCTGGCCGTCGAGGCCGTCACCGTCGTCAATGCCACCGATTATGGCCGCGCCATTTATGACCTGGCGACGCGCCGCGCGCTGATCACCGTCGGCGAGGACATGGTCAACATCGCCTATGACGCGCCGGTCGACATGGCGCCCTCCGAGCAGATCGAGGATGCCGAGCGGCGCCTGTTCGAGCTGGCCGAGACCGGCCGCTACGATGGCGGCTTCGAAAGCTTCACCGATGCGGTCAAGACCGCCGTCGACATGGCCAATGCCGCCTATATGCGCGACGGGCACCTGTCGGGCGTCGCCACCGGCCTGCGCGACCTCGACCGCCGCATGGGCGGCCTGCAGCCGTCCGACCTGATCATCATCGCCGGCCGCCCGGGCATGGGCAAGACGTCTTTGGCCACCAATATGGCCTTCAACATCGCCGAGGCCTATGTGCCCGCACAGCAGGCCGACGGTTCGTTCAAGGCCGCCAATGGCGGCGTCGTCGGCTTCTTCTCGCTGGAAATGTCGTCGGAGCAGCTCGCCACCCGTATCATTTCCGAGCAGACCGAGATCCCGTCGTCAAAAATCCGTCGCGGCGAGATTTCCGAGATGGATTTCGAGAAGCTGGTCGCCTGCTCGCAGACCATGCAGAAGATCCCGCTGTTCATCGACCAGACCGGCGGTATCTCCATCGCCCAGCTGTCGGCCCGCGCACGTCGCCTGAAGCGTCAGCGCGGCCTCGACCTCATCGTCATCGACTATATCCAGCTGATGCAGGGATCGAGCGCCAAATCCTCGCAGAACCGCGTGCAGGAAATCACCGAGATCACCACCGGCCTGAAGGCGCTGGCCAAGGAACTCAGCGTGCCGATCATCGCGCTGTCGCAGTTGTCGCGTCAGGTCGAAAGCCGCGACGACAAGCGCCCGCAGCTGTCGGATTTGCGCGAATCCGGCTCGATCGAGCAGGACGCCGACGTGGTGATGTTCGTCTATCGCGAGGAATACTACCTGAAGAACCGCGAGCCGAAGCCCGGCACCGACGAGTACGTCAAGTGGGAAAACGAGATGAACGAGATGCGCGGCAAGGCCGAAGTCATCGTCGCCAAGCAGCGCCACGGCCCGACGGGTTCGGTCAGCCTCGCCTTCCAGGGCGAGTTCACCCGCTTCTCCGACCTTGCCGAGGAGCATCATTTGCCGGATCGGTTTGAGTAGACTTGGCGGACGTCCAGACAATGATGCGGGATGGCAGCGCTCTACGGCGCCCCCCTCTGTCCTGCCGGACATCTCCCCCACGAGGGGGGAGATTGGATGTCGCGACCGCTTCGCCAATTTTCAGCGTTGCAAGACGAGAGCCGGCGCCGCAACTGCCAAACTCCCCCCTCGTGGGGGAGATGTCCGGCAGGACAGAGGGGGGCGCGAAGGATCACGGCGCTCCCCAATTGGCGGGAAGGTAGCACCTTGGCCAAATCCCGCGTCCAGTTCATCTGCCAGAATTGCGGCTCCGTGCATCAGCGCTGGGCCGGCAAATGCGATGCCTGCGGCGAGTGGAACACGCTCGTCGAGGAAGGCACCGCCGGCGGCATCGGCTCGGGGCCGGCCAACACGCGCAATGCCCGCAAGGGCCGCGCCGTGGTGTTGACCAGCCTGTCCGGCGACATCGAGGATGCGCCGCGCATCGTCTCCGGCATCGGCGAGCTCGACCGCGCCACCGGCGGCGGTTTTGTCCGCGGATCGGCCCTTTTGGTCGGCGGCGATCCCGGTATCGGCAAGTCGACGCTGCTCACTCAGGCGGCGGCGGCGCTGGCGGCAAAGGGCCACCGCATCGTCTATGTCTCGGGCGAAGAGGCGGTCGCCCAGATCAGGCTGCGCGCCCAGCGGCTCGGCGTCGCCGACACGCCGGTCGAACTCGCCGCCGAAACCAATGTCGAGGACATCCTCGCCACCATAGCCGATGGCAAGCGGCCGGATTTGGTGATCCTCGATTCGATCCAGACGCTGTGGACGGACATGGCCGATTCGGCGCCCGGCACCGTCACCCAGGTGCGTGCCGCCGCCCAGGCGATGATCCGCTATGCGAAATCCACAGGTGCTGCGATCGTGCTGGTCGGCCACGTCACCAAGGAAGGCCAGATCGCGGGCCCTCGCGTCGTCGAGCACATGGTCGACGCCGTGCTCTATTTCGAGGGCGAAGGCGGCCATCACTACCGCATCCTGCGCACGGTGAAGAACCGTTTTGGGCCGACCGACGAGATCGGCGTCTTCGAAATGTCGGACAAGGGCCTGCGCGAGGTCGCCAACCCGTCCGAGCTGTTCCTCGGCGAACGCCATGCGAAATCGCCGGGCGCCGCGGTTTTCGCCGGCATGGAAGGCACGCGTCCGGTGCTGGTCGAGATCCAGGCGCTGGTGGCGCCCTCCTCGCTCGGCACGCCGCGCCGCGCCGTCGTCGGTTGGGACGGCGCCCGGCTGTCGATGGTGCTGGCCGTGTTGGAGGCGCATTGCGGCGTGCGCTTCGGCACCCACGATGTCTATCTCAACGTCGCCGGCGGCTACCGGATTTCGGAGCCCGCCGCCGATCTCGCGGTGGCGGCGGCACTGGTTTCGTCGCTCATCGGTCTTGCCCTTCCGGCCGATTGCGTCTATTTCGGCGAAATCAGCCTGTCGGGCGCGGTGAGGCCAGTTGCGCATGCGCAGCAGCGCCTCAAGGAGGCCGAAAAGCTGGGTTTTGGAAGCGCGGTTCTGCCCTTGGGCAGTGAGGAACTTGTTGGTGGTAATGGGGCCGGGGGGATCGGGGCCAGCGCTTTCCAGCCCACCGAGCTTGCCGATCTCGTGGCGCGCATAGCCGGCTCACGGCGCAGCCGCGCCGACGAAAAAGAGTGACGCGGCTCGTCGAGCCGTGAAAAAAAGACAGGGGCGAAAGACATGCCGATTACGCTGCTTGACGGAATTCTCGTCGGCTTCACCCTGGTCTCGGCAATGCTGGCCATGGTTCGCGGCTTCTCCCGCGAGGTGCTGTCCGTGGTTTCCTGGGCAGCGGCGGCGGCGGCGGCCTTCTTCTTCTACAAGCCGGTTCTGCCCTACGTTCAGCCCTATGTCGACAACGACAAGATCGCCATGGCGGCGGCCGCTGCCATCGTCTTCGTCATCGCGCTGATCGTCGTTTCCGTCATCACCATGAAACTCGCCGACTGGATCATCGATTCCAGGATCGGCGCGCTCGACCGCACGCTGGGTTTCCTCTATGGCGCGGCGCGCGGCATCCTGGTGGTCGCGGTGGCGCTTTTGTTCTTCAACTGGCTGGCCGGCGCCAAGGCACCGGCCTGGGTCGCCAACGCCAAGTCGCGGCCGCTGCTGGAACAGATCGGCGCCAAGCTGGAAAGCCTGCTGCCCGAGGATCCGGAAAACGCCATCCTGAAGAAGCTGAACCCGAATCAGCCGGCCGCGCCCGAGGCCGGCACAGAGGCCCCCGCCGCGCCGACAACGGAAGCACCGGCAACCGGCGACGACGCCGATGCCCCGGCGCCCGACGACAGCGGAAGCGATGCGCCGGCCGACAATGCACCGGCCCAGCCCGCCAATCCGGCGCCCGCGGCGCCGGCAAACTGATGCCTGGCTAGAAGAGGGCCGGGCCTGACGATGATGTGAACGCCGCGCGACATGCGTTGCTTTCGACGCGCTATCACCTTATATGGCGATTTTAGCGGAGCTTGAGCCCCACATGGCAGACGCAGACGATTTGCTTTCCGCCGAGGCCGACGACCATTTCCACGACGAATGCGGCGTGTTCGGCATATTCGGCCGGCAGGATGCCGCCGCCATCGTCACGCTCGGTCTGCACGCGTTGCAGCATCGCGGCCAGGAGGCCGCCGGCATCGTCTCCTATGATGGCAGCCAGTTTCATGTCGAACGCCATGTCGGCCTGATCGGCGACACTTTCACCAAGCAGCGCGTCATCGACAGCCTGCAAGGCAACCGCGCCATCGGCCACACCCGCTATGCCACCACCGGCGGCGCCGGCCTGCGCAACATCCAGCCCTTCTTCGCCGAGCTCGCCGATGGCGGTTTTGCCGTCGCCCACAATGGCAATCTGACCAACGCCATGACCGTGCAGCGCGCGCTGCAGAAGCAGGGCGCGATCTTCTCGTCGACCTCCGACACCGAGACGCTCTTGCATCTGGTCGCCACCAGCAAGGAGCGCGATCTCAACTCGCGCTTCATCGACGCGGTGCGCCAGGTCGAAGGCGCCTTCTCGCTGGTGGCGATGACGGCCAAAAAGATGATCGGCTGCCGCGACCCGCTGGGCATCCGCCCGCTGGTGCTCGGCGATCTCGACGGCGCCTGGATCCTGGCTTCCGAAACCTGCGCGCTCGACATCATCGGCGCCCGCTTCGTGCGCGACCTGAAGCCCGGCGAGATGGTCGTCGTCACCGCCAAAGGCATCGAGAGCCTGTTCCCGTTCGAGCCGCAGAAGACCCGCTTCTGCATCTTCGAATATGTCTATTTCGCGCGGCCGGACTCTTCGGTCGAAGGCCGCAACGTCTATGAGGTGCGCAAGCGCATCGGCGCCGAGCTGGCGCAGGAAAGCCCCGTCGACGCCGACATCATCGTGCCGGTGCCGGATTCCGGCACGCCGGCGGCGATCGGCTTTTCCCAGGCCGCAGGCATCCCCTTCGAGCTCGGCATCATCCGCAACCACTATGTCGGCCGCACCTTCATCCAGCCCGGCGATTCGATCCGCCACATGGGCGTCAAGCTGAAGCACAACGCCAACCGCCGCATGATCGAGGGCAAGCGCGTGGTGCTGGTCGACGACAGCATCGTGCGCGGCACCACCAGCCAGAAGATCGTGCAGATGGTGCGCGATGCCGGCGCCAAGGAGGTGCATATGCGCATCGCCTCGCCGCCGACCAGCGCCTCCTGCTTCTACGGCGTCGACACGCCGGAGAAGTCGAAGCTGCTCGCCTCGCGCATGTCCATCGAGGAGATGGCCGAGTTCATCCGTGTCGATTCGCTCGGCTTCCTGTCGATCGACGGCCTCTACCGCGCCGTCGGCGAGGCCGGCCGCGACAATGAGCAGCCGCAATTCTGCGACGCCTGCTTCACCGGCCAGTACCCGACCCGCCTGCTCGACTTCGAAGGCCACGACAATGTGCGCACGCTGTCGCTGCTGGCGACGAGCGGGGCGTAGGGTTGCCGGTCTATCATTTGGTTTCGCCAGTTTACCCCCCTCTGTCCTGCCGGATATCTCCCCCTCAAGGGGGGAGATCGGCTGAACTGTCGGCTTTCGCAAATCACCAGGGCCGCAGAACGAGAGCCAGGTTCGGCGAAGTCCAATCTCCCCCCTTGAGGGGGAGATGCCCGGCAGGGCAGAGGGGGGTGTTTCACGCCGACTTGACGGAAACTCTCGCATGACCCTCGACCTCTCCGGCCGCACCGCGGTCGTTACCGGCGCCTCGCGCGGCATCGGCTATTTCATCGCCAAGGAACTTGCCGCCGCCGGCGCGCATGTCATTGCGGTGGCGCGGACTGTCGGCGGGCTGGAGGAGCTTGACGACCAGATCAAGGCCGAACGCGCCAAAACCGGCAAGGGCGAAGCGACACTGGTGCCGCTCGACCTCGCCGACATGGCCGGCATCGACCGGCTGGGCGGCGCCATCCATGAGCGCTGGGGCAAGCTCGACATCCTCGTCGCCAATGCCGGCGTGCTCGGCGTGATCTCGCCGATCGGCCATGTCGAGGCAAAAACCTTCGAGAAGGTGATGACCATCAACGTCACCTCGACCTGGCGGCTGATCCGCTCGGTCGACCCACTACTTCGGCTCTCCGACGCCGGCCGCGCCATCATCCTGTCTTCCAACGCGGCGCACTCGGCGCGCGCCTTCTGGGCGCCCTACGCGGCCTCGAAGGCGGCGGTCGAGACGATGATGCGCTCCTGGGCGCATGAGACGCAAAGCCTGCCGCTCAGGGTCAATGCCGCCGATCCCGGTGCCACCCGCACCGCGATGCGGGCACAGGCCGTTCCCGGCGAGGATCCGGAGACACTGCCGCATCCCTCGGAGATCG
Source organism: Mesorhizobium sp. CNPSo 4689 (assembly GCF_057784325.1). NCBI lineage: Bacteria > Pseudomonadati > Pseudomonadota > Alphaproteobacteria > Hyphomicrobiales > Phyllobacteriaceae > Mesorhizobium > Mesorhizobium sp. CNPSo 4689. The sequence continues at coordinate 22,185 of NZ_JBWLUZ010000019.1, read as the reverse complement.
CAAAACGCATCGTGCCGTTGGCGAGCCCGGACCTGAAAGAGACCGGGCTGATCTTTCAGGCCAAGCACAACCGCTTTGTCGCCTACCGGCAGCCGGAATAAACAGGCATTTCAGGCGGAAGAATTCCGCGCTCGGCGACGTTCTTCGAATGTAGAACATTCGAAACCCGAAGAACGGAGGACCACCATGCGCAGATTGCTTCTCGCCACCGCCGCCACCTTCCTTGCAGCAGCTGGCGTCGCCTATTCACAAGGCGCGACGATGAGTTTCTTCGTCACCAGCGTCGGCTCCGGCAAGGGCGCCGACCTTGGCGGCATCAAGGGCGCCGATGCGCATTGCGCCTCGCTGGCCGAGGCCGCCGGGGTCACCGGCAAGACCTGGGCTGCCTATCTCTCGACCAGCGATGCCGATGCGCGCGACCGCATCGGCAAGGGGCCTTGGGTCAACGCCAAGGGCGTCAAGATCGCCGACGATGTCGCCTCGCTGCACGGCGACGCCAACGCCATCACCAAGGAGACGGCGCTCAATGAAAAAGGCGAAGTGGTCAACGGCCGCGGCGACAAGCCGAACCGGCACGATGTGCTGACCGGCTCTCAGCCAGACGGCACCAAGATCGCCGACCAGACCTGCGGCGACTGGACGATGAGCGGCGCGGAAGGGGTGGCGATGGTCGGCCATCACGACCGCACCGGGCTTGACGATTCGGCGGCGGCCAAGTCGTGGAATTCCTCGCATGCCTCGCGCGGCGGCTGCAGCCAGGAGGCGCTGCAGGGCACCGGCGGCGACGGCCTGTTCTACTGCTTTGCCGCGAACTGAGCGGCTCTCGCGACGGGCTGACATCACGCGGCTGTGATGCCAGGGCGGGGCGACGCGCACGACGCGCGCTTCCGCCACCCGGTCTGAGTTGCTAGGGTCGCGGCGACTCCCACAACAGCAAAGCGAGGAATTCCCATGGCTGCTCCCAGCGTCGCACTTGTTTGGTATCTGGTGATCGCCGGCCCGCAGGGCGGCATGGTGGTGCTGCCCAGCACCTTCGACACGCGAGACCAGTGCACCAACGCCATCACCGAATACCAGAAGCAGCCGACGCCGGCCGGCTGGGCGGTGAACTGCGTGCCGAGCGCCTCGCCGTTCACCGACGAGGGCGACGCGGAGGAGCCGGCGGCGCAGTAGGGAGAGCAAAATCTCCCCCTCGAGGGGGAGATGGCCGGAGGACAGAGGGGGCGCGAAGGATCGCCTACCTTCGTCTAACCTACATTAGATCGCGCACCGATTTAAGTCTGCAATCGCAATTGCAATTGCTGAGACGCTGGCGGGACAGCGCCCCCCTCTGCCTTGCCAGGCATCTCCCCCACAAGGGGGGAGATCTGCAGCTTCAACGCCGCGCGCTCACCGTCATCTCCGGCTTGTTGCTGATCGTCTGGAACACCACGCAATAGCGTTCGGTCAGCTTCAGCAGCGCATCGATGCGCTCCTGCGGTTCATCCGTGTCGAGACTGAAATTGAGCCGGATGGCGCGGAAGCCGACCGGCGCATCCTTGGCCACGCCAAGCGTGCCGCGAAAGTCGAGGTCGCCTTCGGCCTCGACGGTCGCGGCGCCAAGCCTGAATTCGAGTGCGGTGGCCACCGCCTTCAGCGTCACGCCGGCGCAAGCCACCAGCGCCTCGAGCAACATGTCCCCGGAGCACAGTTCGAGCCCGGAACCGCCGGTGGCCGGGTGCAGGCCGGCAATGGCCAACGCCCTGCCCGTCTCCACCTTGCAGGCGATCGACTGGTCGTCGATCGAACCCTTGGCCCGAAGTGTGATCAGCGCCCGCGAGGCATCGTCGCGATAGACTTCCTTCAAAGGCGCCTGCATGGCCTTGAGCGCGGTGGCGTCCATTTGCAATCCTTTCGAGTCCTTCGCGCTTTGATAGCACTGATATGCTGGCGGGACAGCGCCCCCCTCTGTCCTGCCGGACATCTCCCCCTCAAGGGGGGAGATCGCAGCTTCGCCCACGACATCCGCACTTCGAGGTTAGCGATTGTCGAAAGCCGACGCGACGTCCAATCTCCCCCCTTGAGGGGGAGATGTCCGGCAGGACAGAGGGGGGCGCGAAGGAACGCGGCGGTAGCAGATGTTCAACCGCACAAGCCATTTCCTTTGACTTCGATAGCCCCGACCATACCTATGCGAAAGTCGTTCTCGCGGAGATGTCATGCGTTCCAAGCTGAAACTCGTCCCCCTCATCCTGCTGCTTCTTGCCGCCTTCGCGCAGCCTGTCCTTGCTGAAACAGCGGAGCGGCCGGCGCCTACAGGCGGCGTCCTGTCGCTGCTGCCATCGCCGCAGACGACCAGCCATTCGATCACCATCGCCGGGCGCAAGCTGGACTATCAGTCGAAGGCCGGCACGCTGTCGCTGCTTTCCGGCAAGGGCGACGTCACGGCGGAGATCTTCTATGTCGCCTACACGCTGCAGCCGCCGGATAACGCAGCGAAGCAGCCGCAGCGGCCCATCACCTTCGTGTTCAACGGCGGCCCGGGAGCGGCGTCCGCCTATCTGCATCTTGGCGCGCTCGGCCCACGCGTCATCGCGACCGGTACCAACGGGGAGTTCCTGCCCTCGCCGCAAAGACTCATCGACAATCCGGACAGCTGGCTCGACATGAGCGACCTCGTCTTCGTGGATCCGGTCGGCACCGGATACAGCCGCGAGGCACCCGGCCAGGACACGCACGACTTCTGGGGCGTCAACCAGGATGCCAGTTCGATCGGCGCTTTCATCCGGCTCTTTCTTGCCCAGAACGGCCGCACCGGATCGCCGCTCTTCCTCGCCGGGGAAAGCTATGGCGGGTTCCGCGCGGCACTGCTCGCCAGGACCCTGCAGGAGGATATCGGCATCAGCCCGAGCGGCATCGTGCTGATCTCGCCGGCGCTGGAGTTCATGCTGGTGCAGCCGGACGAATTCGAGCCGCTGCATTGGGCGCTCGAATTGCCATCGCTGGCGGCGGTTCGCCTGCGCACCGAAGGCGTCAGCGGCGATGCGCTGCGCGAGAAGCTCGCAGAAGTCGAGCACTATGCCATGGGCGACTATCTTACGGCTTTGGCCAGCGGGCTGGAGCAAGGCGGCCGGCTGGCGAGCCAGCGCGTGGCGGAGATAACCGGACTGCCGCTCGACCTCGTCCAGCGGAATTTCGCGCGTATTCCGACCGGCCTGTTCGCAAGGGAATTTGCCCGCGCCAGCGGCAAGGTCCTCAGCCCCTATGACGGCACAATCGCGACGGCCGATATCGCGCCCGAAAGCGCTCGCATCGCCGGCCCGGACCCGGTGCTCGACCGCAGCGTGCCGGTGCTGACCTCGGCCTTCGTCGCCTATGCCCGCGACGAGCTGAACTTTCGCACCGATGTCAGCTACCGGTTGCTCAACGGCGAGATCAGCCACAATTGGGACTATGGCACCAGCGCCTCGCGGCAAGGCTATGTCGGCGTGATGGACGATCTGCAGCGGGCGCGCTCGCTGAACCCGGCGCTCGGCGTCGTCATCGTCAACGGCTACACGGACCTGGTCACGCCCTATCTCGCCTCGCGCTACCTGGTGAACCAGATCCCGTCGCTCGCCAATGCCAAACCGATCCGCCTCGATGTCATCGAGGGCGGGCACATGATGTATTTCAAGCCTGACGGACGGCGTGCGCTGAAGGAGGCCGCTTCGGAGCTCTACCAGGCGACGCAGTGAGCGGCGTGGCCGCGCGGCTCGCCAGTAACCGCTGCCCCAACGCAAGGCCGGCGCTGGCGTAGCGCCGCGCTGGGTCTCGCCCGTATAGCCTGCAGTGTGGAGCTTGATTGGGCAGGCTTCCTTCTCGACAGCCGCGGGACCCGTCGCATGGCCGATATCGCCATTCTGGAAACCCGCGAAAGGGTGCTTGCAGGCATCCTGTTCACCGGTGGCGCCTATTTCCTGTTTTCGACGCAGGACGCTGCGATCAAGCTGCTCGTCGTCGGCATTAGCGTCTGGCAGATCATGTTCTTCCGCAGCATCACCGTGCTCGCCGGCTGCGCGGTGATCGGCGGGCGGCGCGTGTTCGCCGATACCGCGCGCTCGCCCATCGCCAGGCCGATGCTGGTGCGTAGCGCGTTCACGCTTGCTGCCTGGCTTTGCTACTACAATGCCGCTCGCACTCTTCAGCTGGCCGAACTGACCACCGTCTATTACGCGGCGCCGATTATCGTCACCGTGCTGTCGGTGTTCATGCTCGGCGAGAAGGTACCGCTGCTGCGCTGGCTGGCGGTGCTGATCGGCTTTGCCTGCGTGTTCGTGGCCTGCGACCCCACCCATCTCGGCCTGTCCATGCCGATCCTTCTGGTGCTGGCCGCCGCGCTGCTGTGGGGCATCGCCGTGGTGCTGCTGCGCAAGACCGCCATGCAGGAGCGAACGATGATCCAGCTCATCCTCAACAATTTCTACTTCCTGGTTTTTTCGGCGGTGCCGGCGCTCATCTTGTGGCAGATTCCGGATGGCGCCCAGTTGCTGCTCCTCATCAGCGTCGGCGCGCTCGGCGGCGTCGCGCAGTACCTGCTGTTCGAAGGCATGAAGCGGGCGCCGGTGTCGATCGTGGCGCCGTTCGAATACACGTCGCTGGTCTGGGCCTTCGCGCTCGGATTCGCCATCTGGGGCGACGTGCCGCGCCGCGAAGTGTTTTTGGGGGCCGCGCTGATCATCGGTGCCGGCCTGCTGATCGTCGGCAACGAGCATTTCCGCAAGCGGCTGTAGGATATGACACTGAGATGTGGACAACGGATCGCTGCTGACAGGATGGTGTCAGGACGCGACGGAGTAGTCTCCTGAAATGACAGAGGCTCTGAGCATGCCACCCACCGACACCGCCGCCGAGCGAACGCTCGGCATCATGCTGGTTTCGGCATCGGCGGCCTTCTTCGCGCTGACCGGGGTTCTCACCAAATCGATCCATGCCGACCCGCTGACCATCACCTGCTGGCGTGGCTTTGTCGGCTCGATCCTGATCACCGTTTATGTGCTGTGGCGGCGCCGTCGCGCGGGCGGGCGCGAAAGCCTGCGGCTCGGCTGGCGCGGGTGGCTGCTGGCGGTCGAAGGGGCGCTCGCCAGCATCGCCTTCATCGCCGCCTTCAAATTCACCTATGTCGCCAATGTCGCCATCATCTATGCCACGGCGCCTTTCATCACCGCGCTGCTTGCCTTCATCCTGGTGCGCGAGCCGTTCCGCATGCAAACGCTGGCCGCCGCCGCGGTGTCGCTGTGCGGCGTGGCGATCATGGTCGGGTCCGGCTTCGGCACCGGCCATCTTCTGGGCGACGGGCTAGCGCTGCTGATGACCGCCGGCAGCGCGCTCTACATGATCATGGTGCGCGCCTTCCGCGACACGCCGGTGGTCTGGGCGGGTGCTGTGTCGGCATTCCTTCTGTTCCTGCTCGGCTGGTTCGTCACCGATCCACTGGCCGTTTCGGCGCGGGATGCCGTGCTGCTCGCCACGTTCGGCGCCTCTTTCGCGATGGCCTCGATCCTGTGGACGGAAGGCTCGCGGCTGATCCCGGCGCCCGAATCCGGCCTGCTCGGTTCGGCCGAGGTGCCGTTCGCGATCGTGTTCGCCTTCCTGTTCCTGGCCGAGATCCCGCCGGCCGCCAGCATGATCGGCGGTGCCATCGTGCTTGCCGCGGTGTTTGCCCATGCCGGCCGCGATTGGCTGGTGGCCAGACGGAGCGGAGCCGACGGCTAAAATATTTTCGCAGTCACGGAACCATCATCCGACTCGGGCATTGTTGCTGCGACGGGTCACCCCCCAAGTCCCCCCAAACCCCTCGACCCGTCCTACTTAAAGCCGATCGCAAGGTCGGCTTTTTCTTTGGATCAACCTGTACTGCCTGTCAGAGCGAGGTTGCCGCTCAGCAGCGCCGCCAGATCCCGCGCCGGCAGATCGGCCCCCTGGCGAAGCCGGATGGCGAATTCAGCCGACGGAACCGGCGGCAGGCCAAGGGCGCGCGGCGCTTCGACAATACCGTAATGGGCAAAGCGCGCGGTACGCAAGGTCAGCGCGATGCCGGCATTGACCGCCGTGCGCAGGCCGGCAAGGCTGGCGCTGCCGGCGGCTATGCGGTAGCGGCGGCCGACGGCATCGAGCGCCGCAAGGGCCGCTTCGCGAAAGCCGCAATGCGGGTCGAGCAGCGCCAGGGGTATCTCTTCTTCCCGCGCGGCCAGCCCCTCTTGCGAGCAGAGCCAGAGCATCGGCTCGCGGAGCAGGCCGACCTCGTCCGGCGCCTGGGGCTGGCGCATGGTGATCGCCAGATCGAGCAGACCGGACTGCAGCGCTTGCGTGAGCTCGGCGGAGCGGCCGACGCGCAGTTCAATCCTGACCCGCGAATGGCTGGCGGCGAAGGCGCGCAGCAGTTCCGGCAGGCCGCTGTCGGCAAAATCCTGCGTGGTACCGATGGCGACGCGGCCATCGGCGCGCGCGCCCCTCAGCGCCAGCCATGCTTCGGTGTGGACGGCGAGAATGCGCCTGGCATGGCCGACCAGATCCTCGCCGGCCGGCGTCAGGCCGCGCCCCCGCCCCTGCGCGAGAAGCAGCGGCTCGCCGACGATCTCCTCCAGCCGCTGCATCTGCGCCGTCACAGCGGAGGGCGAGCGGCCGACCACCGACGCCGCCTGCGCCAACGAACCGCCGTCGACGAAGGCGAGGAAGGTTTTGAGAAGGTCTGGATCGAGTGTCTGCATAATTCGATTTTATCGAATCGTAACTTGAAAACAATTCGATTTTTCTGATTCGTTGATCGTGACATGGTTCTCCAACGGCGAACAGACGCCGCAGCAACCCGAGGAGAAAACAATGCCGATCATCACTATCAGCGTCACCGGCAAGCCCGACGCCAAACTGTCCGCGGCAATCGCCAAGGAGGTCACCGAACTGACGGCCACGCATCTGCGCAAGGATCCGACCATCACCGCGGTCGCGATCAACTATCTCGATCCGCAGCACTGGTTCGCCGGCGGCAAGTCGCTGGCCGAGCAAGGCTCCAACACCTTCTGGCTCGACATCAAGGTGGTCGACGGCACCAACACCAACCTCGATCTGGAGGCTTATCTCCGGGCGGTGTTCGCCGCCTTCGGTCGCTTGCTGGGTCATGTGCACGAGGAAAGCTACGCCTTCGTGCACGAAGTGCCGGCGGCGGCTTACGGCTATGGCGGCAAGACGCAGGAGTTTCGTTTCATCAGCGGGAGGTTGAAAGCGGCCTAGCACCTCTTCACCTTCTCCCCTTGTGGGAGAAGGTGGATCGGCGCGCAGCGCCGAGACGGATGAGGGGTGCTGAAGAAACGCCGCGTTAAAAAGTAAAATGATTTCAGGTGCTTATATCTTTGACGTTGCGATCCTTCCAACACCCTCATCCGACCGAGCTTCGCTCGGCCACCTTCTCCCACAAGGGGAGAAGGTCGGAGGGCACTCAGTCCACATTGACGCCGCCCCCACTTCCGCTAGGCTCTGCCCTCGAAGCGGCCGCCAAAGAGCCGCGGCATGGAGGACGTTGGGAGAGACGCGGCATGATCCTGACACTGGCGCTGCTTGCGGGTCTCGTAGTGGCCTGGCTGCTGATCGGCGTGGTCGAGAAATTCCGCCTTGGCCTGCGTTTTACCCAGGCGTTGCTCTACGTGCCGTTCAAGCTCGCCTACCGGATCGCCGACGAGCGTATCAGGATCGCCCGCAATGCGCCGGCGCCGGTGATCTATGTGGTCTCGCACCAGTCGCGCTTCGAGCCGGCGCTGATGCTGTCGCTGCTGCCGGACGACACGCTGCATATCCTCGACGATGCCTCGGCCAGATCGCCCTGGCTGGAGCCGTGGCGCGAGCTTGGCCGCAGCATCGCCTTCAATGCCGAACATGTTTTCGTCAGCCGCCGGCTGGTGCGGGTGCTGAAGGGCAAGGGGCGCTTGGCCGTCTATCTGCCCGAAGCGGTCGAGCCCGACGTCAAGGCGTTCCGGCTGTTTCGCGCCATCACCCGCATCGCCATGCAGGCCGATGCCAGGATCGTGCCGATCTTCGTCTCCGGCGCGCGCGATCTGCCGGTGTCGCTGACGCCAGCGGACAGGGCGCCGCGCCACTGGTTTCCGCGGCTGTCGATCAGCGTGCTGGAGCCGATGACCATTGCCGAGCTTGTGGCGCGCAACCCCGACCAGGCCTCGAACACCAACGCGCTGTTCGACCGTGTCGCCGAGGCGCGGCTGTTCGGCAGCAATCTCGATCGCGGCCTGTTCCTGGCGATGCGCGACGCCGCTGACCGTGTCGGCGCCTCGCATCCGATCATCGAGGACGTCATCTCGGGCGCGATGAGCTACCGCAAAATGTTCATCGGCGCGCGCGTGCTTGGCCGCCGCTTCGAAGCGGTGACGGCGCCGGGCGAAGCAGTCGGGCTGCTTTTGCCCAATGCCAATGGCGTGGTGCTGTCCTTAGTCGGTCTTTTGTCGGCCGGCCGGGTGGCGGCGATGATCAACTACACTGCCGGGCCGGCCAGCGTGACCGCCGCCGTGCGCACCGCCGTTATCCGCACTGTCGTCTCCTCCCGCGCCTTCATCGAGAAAGCCGGCATCGCCGACATCGTCGAAGCGGTCGAGGCGGGCGGCGCCAGGATGCTGTGGTTGGAGGACGTGCGCGAGAGCGTGACGGCGCTGGACAAGCTGGCCGCAGCAGTGCTGTGGCGCTTTCCCCTGCAACCGCAGGATGCGACCAAGCCGGCGGTGATCCTGTTCACCTCAGGCTCGGAAGGCACGCCGAAAGCCGTAGTGCTGTCGCACCGCAACCTCTACGCCAACGCCATGCAAGCCGAAGCCCGCATCACCATCTCGCCGGCCGACATCCTGCTCAACGTGCTGCCGGTGTTCCACTCCTTCGGGCTGACGGGCGGCACCATCCTGCCTTTGGTCACCGGGGTGAAACTGTTCCTCTACCCCTCGCCACTGCACTACAAGATCATCCCCGAGATCGCCCGCAAGGTGAAGCCGACCATCATGTTCGGCACCGACACCTTCCTCGCCAATTATGCGCGCACCGCCAAGGACGGCGATTTCTCCAGCCTGCGCTTCGTCGTCGCCGGCGCCGAGGCGGTGAAGCCGGAAACGCGGCGCGTCTACCGCGAACGCTTCCAGGCGGCAATCATCGAAGGTTTTGGCCTGACAGAGGCAGCTCCCGTGGTTGCCGTCAACACCGCCATCCATGGACGCGACGGCACGGTCGGGCGGCTGCTGCCGGCGATACGCATGAAGCTCGAGCCGGTCGAGGGCATCGACGATGCCGGCCGTCTCTGGCTCGACGGGCCGAACCTGATGATGGGCTACATGACCGCCGACCGGCCGGGTGAACTGCAGCCGCTGGACGGCTGGCACGACACCGGCGACATCGTCTCGGTCGACCGCGATGGCTTCATCACCATTCGCGGCCGCGCCAAGCGCTTCGCCAAGATCGCCGGCGAGATGGTGTCGCTGGGCGCCGTCGAGATGCTGGTACAGTCGCTATGGCCGGAGGAGCGCCATGCGGCAGTGGCGGTGCCGGACAAACGGCGCGGCGAGCGCATCGTGCTGGTCACCACCGCCGACGACGCCGATCCAGAGGAACTGCGCAAGTTCGGCAAGCAGGCGGGCGCGGCCGAGCTGATGGTGCCCAACGACATCGTCAAGGTCGAGGAGATCCCGGTGCTGGGCTCGGGCAAGACCGACTATGTCTCGACCCGCAGGCTGGTGATCGAGCGGCTGGGGCTGAGCGCCGCGGCGTGAGGCCGATCAACGGCTTCGCCAGTACCCCTTAACCGATATCGGAAGGCGGAACCTTCTCGCCCTCAAGCTTGGCGCGCCTCGAATAGGCGCGCACGCTGAACGGCAGGAAGGCAAGGTAGCCGGCGACCGAAGCGGTCAGCGTGTACCAGGGATAGGTCATCAGCAGCAGGACGTAGAGCACGACGGCAAGGATGACCGGCAGCACCTTGTCGCCCGGCACCTTGACGCTCTTGCCGGAATAGACCGGCAGCCGGCTGACCAGCAGGAAGGCGACGAGGACGGTGAAGCCGGTGGCAATGAAAGCGACAGAGCGGCTGGGCTCGATGCCGAGCCTGAGAAAGGACAGATAGAGCGGCAGCATGACCAGCACCGCGCCCGCCGGCGCCGGCACGCCGACGAAATACTCGGTCTGCCAGATCGGCCGGTCGGTCTCATCGTCGAGCACGTTGAAGCGGGCAAGCCTCAAGCCGCAGGCAATGGTGAACAGAAGTGCGGCGATCCAGCCGAACGAACCGGCGCGGTCGAGCATGAAGGCGTAGAGGACGAGCGCCGGTGCTACGCCGAAATTGACGATATCGGCCAGCGAATCCATCTGCGCGCCGAATTTCGATGTCGCCTTCAGCATGCGCGCCAGGCGACCGTCGATGCCGTCGAGGAAGGCGGCAAGCAGCACCATCACCACCGCCGGCTCGAAGCGGCCTTCGAAGCCGAAGCGGATGCCGGACAGGCCGGCGCAGATGGCAAGCACGGTGACCAGATTGGGCAGCACCATGCGCATCGGGATCTCACGGATGCGCGGACCGCCGCTGCCATGCGCCTCGAACTTCTTGAAGGGCGCGCCCACCGCTTACGAAATCCTGACGAGCGGCGTCGCGGCAGCGCCGCCGAATTCGGCCAATACGGTTTCGCCGCCGACCGCCGTCTGGCCGACGGCGACGCGCGGCGTCGCGGCAACCGGCAGGAAGACGTCGACGCGCGAGCCGAAGCGGATCAGCCCAAAGCGCTCGCCGATGGCGATCGAGCCACCGGTCTCGGCCCAGCAGACGATGCGCCGCGCCACCAGGCCGGCGATCTGCACCGCGGCGACCGTGCCGTTGGGGCTGTCGATGACGACGCCGTTGCGCTCGTTCTCGGTGCTCGCCTTGTCCAGCTCGGCGTTGAGGAATTTTCCGGGCCGATGCTCGATTTTTGTGATGCGGCCGCGCACCGGAGCGCGGTTCACATGGCAGGAAAACACGTTCATGAACACCGAGATGCGGGTCATCTCACTGGTGCCGAGGCCAAGCTCGCGCGGCGGAACGGCCGGGCCGACCGCCGAGATGATGCCGTCGGCCGGGCTCACCACCAGCCGGTCGTCGACCGGCGTGACACGCTCGGGATCGCGGAAGAAATAGACGCACCAGGCGGTCAGGATCAGGCCGATCCAGAACAGGATGGAGGAGAAATAGCCGAGGAAAAGCGTGCCCGCGCCAAAGGCGGCGATGAACGGATAGCCTTCGCGATGGATCGGAACGAACGCATTCTTGACCGTGTCGACGAGGCTCATGGGATGGGGGCAGCCCTTGTTTCAGGTCCGGCCTCAATAGCCGAAAGCCCCCGCCGTCGCAACGCAACAATGGGGGAGGCGGCCGTAGGTAGGCCCCGCCAGCCTCGAGCCGCGCGCCCCTAGCAGAAAAGACCATCGCTATTGTCGGGGCGAGCCAGGCTCGCCCGTCCTTGGGAGGCAGCGTTCCTTCTAATCAAACCTTGGAGCCCGTGATGCCGTCACAGAAATCAGCAGCCAACAAACCGCGTATCGTGATGAATGGCCTCGCCTTCGGCGAGTCGCCGCGCTGGCATGACGGACGCCTCTGGCTCTGCAACTGGGGCACCGGCGAGATCATCGCCGTCGATGCCGAGGGCAACAGCGAGGTCGTGCTCACCGTGCCGGCCGCCCTGCCCTATTCGATCGACTGGCTGCCGGACGGGCGGCTGCTCGTCGTCTCCGGTCGTGAAGGCCTGCTGCTGCGGCGGGAGCCGGACGGAACGCTCGTCACGCACGCCGACCTCAGGCCGCTGTCGAAGAGCCCGTGGAACGAGATCGTCGTCGACGGGCGCGGCAACATCTATGTCAATGGCGGCGGGCCGGCGCCTGCTCCGGGCGAGCATTTCGGGCCGGGTACCATCGTGCTGATCACGCCGGATGGCACGATCCGCCAGGTGGCCGAGAACATCGCCTTCGCCAACGGCATGGCGGTGACACCTGACAACAAGACGCTGATCGTCGCCGAATCGCACGCCAACCGGTTGACTGCCTTCGACATCGGCGGCGATGGCGGGCTTGCCAACAGGCGGGTTTGGGCCGATCTCGGCAACGGCTTTCCCGACGGCATCTCACTCGATGCCGAGGGTGCCGTCTGGTATGCCGACGTGCCCAACCGGCATTGCGTGCGGGTGCGCGAGGGCGGCGAGGTGCTGCAAACCATTGTCGTCGACCGTGGCTGCTTTGCCTGCATGCTGGGCGGGCCGGACGGCAAGACGCTGTTCATCGTCGCCGCCGAATGGCGCGGCTTCGAACACATGATAAGCGACGCCCGCACCGGCCAGGTGCTCAGCGTCGAGGCGCCGGCACCCGGGGCGGGCTGGCCTTCCTACATTTCAGGCAGGCGCTGATAGTTGGCGATATCGGCCCTGACGCCAAGGCGGGCGATCGTCTCCTGGGGGTTGAAGCCGGCACGCTCATGCGCCGCCTTCACGATCGGCACGACGTTGTCGACGGCCGCCTGGTTTTCCCATTCGACAATGGTGACGAGGTTGAATTCTCCCGGGCCCGAGAATTGCTCAAGCAGGAAATCCTGCACGAAGCCCTGCTGAAGGCGCAGCAATTCATGCGTCGCCCTGACCTTGCGCAGTATCTCCTCGCGGGCGTCGGCCGGGATGACGAACTTGTCGACCCTGAACACGGCTTCATTGCCAAGCTTTTGATTTGTCTCGCTCATTTCAATCCATCTCCGTTCTTGAACGATATGCTGTGCAGGGGTTCGAAGACGGTTTGCAATCTCAAGCTATGTTGAGGTCAAGAAGAAATTTTTTCGACGTTTGCCGGATGGCTCCGGCGGTGACGCGCCAATCTCCCCCCTCGTGGGGGAGATGTCCGGCAGGACAGAGGGGGGCGCGAAGGATCGCATCCTTTCTGAGATTTCAAACAATACTGGCGCTCTGCATTGGGAAGAAACCGCAGAGGCCGGCGGGACAGCGCCCCCCTCTGCCCTACCGGGCATCTCCCCCACGAGGGGGGAGATCGGCAGCTTCAACATCGCCCTACCCCACCTCGGACGTCCGCCGGCGCACGATGACACCCAGCTCGTCGCTCTCGCGCGCGATGCGCAGCCGCTCCTCGGCTTCGGTGGCCTCGCGCTGGCGGTCCCACATCGAGGCATAGAGGCCGTGCTTGAGCATCAGTGCGGCATGGGTGCCGCGCTCGGCGATCTGGCCGTCCTTGAGCACGATGATCTCGTCGGCTGTGATCACAGTCGACAGCCGGTGGGCAATCACGATGGTGGTGCGGCCCTGGCTGACGAGGTCGAGCGCGGCCTGGATCTCCTGCTCGGTGTGGCTGTCTAGCGCCGAAGTCGCCTCGTCGAGCATCAGGATCGGCGGCGCCTTCAGGATGGTGCGGGCGATCGCCACGCGCTGTTTCTCGCCGCCTGACAGTTTCAGCCCGCGCTCGCCGACCATAGAGCGGTAGCCGTCCGGCAGCCGCTCGATGAACGGTCCGATCTGGGCGAGTTCGGCCGCCTTGCGCACCTCTTCCTCGCTGGCGCCGACGCGACCGTAGCGGATGTTGTAGGCAATGGTGTCGTTGAACAGCACGGTGTCCTGCGGCACCATGCCGATCGCCGCGCGCAGGCTCTCCTGCGTCACGTCCCTGACATCCTGGCCATCGATCAGCACCTGGCCGGACTGGATGTCGTAGAAGCGGAACAGCAGCCGCGAGATGGTCGACTTGCCGGCGCCCGAGGGCCCGACAATGGCGACCGTCTTGCCGGCCGGCACCTCGAAGGAGACGCCCTTCAGGATCTTGCGGTTCGGATCATAGGAGAAATGCACATCGCGGAATTCGACCTTGCCGGCCGGGACGGCGAGCGCCTTCGCATCGGCCTTGTCGACGATCTCCTGCGGTACGTCGAGCAGGTCGAACATCTGCTCGATATCGGTCAGGCCCTGGCGGATTTCGCGGTAGATGAAGCCGATGAAGTTGAGCGGCACCGAGAGCTGCATCAGCATGGCGTTGATGAAGACGAAGTCGCCGACCGATTGCGTGCCGGCCTGCACCTCCAGCGCCGACATGCACATGACGATGACGGTGCCGATGCCGTAGATGACGCCCTGGCCGAAATTCAGCCAGCCGAGCGAGGTCCAGATCCTGGTTGCTGATATCTCATAGCGCGCCATCGAGCGGTCGAAGCGCTCGGCCTCCATGGCTTCGTTGTTGAAATATTTGACGGTCTCGAAATTGAGCAGCGAGTCGATCGCCTTGGTGTTGGCGTCGGTGTCGCTGTCGTTCATGTCGCGGCGGATCGAGATGCGCCAGTCGCTGGCCCTGACCGTGAACCAGACATAGACCGAGACGGTGACCGCCACCACGACCACGTATTTCCAGCCATAAGTGTAGGCGAAGATGGCCGTGGTGAGCGCGAATTCGAGGATGGTCGGCGCCGTGTTCAGCATGATGAAGCGCACGATCGTCTCGATGCCCTTGGTGCCGCGCTCGATGATGCGCGACAGGCCGCCTGTGCGCCGCTCGAGATGGAAGCGCAACGACAGCTGGTGCATGTGGACGAAGGTGCGGAAGGCGAGCTGGCGCACCGCATACTGGCCGACGCGGGCAAACAGCGCGTCGCGCAGCTGATTGAAACCGAGCTGCACCAGCCTGAGCACATTGTAGGCGACGACCAGCATCACCGGCGCCAAGAGAAACGCCGGCAGCGGCGGCGCAGACTTGGCGTCGCCGGCCAGCGCGTCGGTCGCCCATTTGAAGAAATAGGGCCCGGCGACCAGCGTCAGCTTGGCGACGACCAGCAGAAGCGTCGCCCAGGTGACCCGCGCCCTGAGGTCGGCGCGGTCGGCCGGCCACATATAGGGCCATAGATTGCGCAAGGTGCTGAAGGTCGAGGAGTCGGAGACGGTCTTTTCGGCCATTCTTTTTTGCCTTCTTATTTTTAGCCGCCGGAACAGCAGGAATCGACCAGTGCCGCAAGCGACGCCGACACATCGGCGAGCGCGGCGTGGTCGACTTCATAACGCGAGCGCTGGCGGTCGGGCTCGAAGCGCACGAGCCCGGCTTCGACCAGTATCTTCAAATGCTGGGACACGGTGGACTGCGCAAGGTCGAGATGGTCGACCACCTCGCGGCAGCAGCAGGAGCGGCTCGCCGAAAGATGCTTGAGGATCTCGATGCGCGCCGGATGCGAAAGCGCCGCAAATCGAGCCGCGACAATACGACTGTCAGGGGTGCAGGTGGGTAGCGCGCTTGCCGCGCGGTCTGGTTCAGCCAGGGATTCGGTCATCGTTCATCGGCGATAGACGATGAACGATGATGGGGCAAGCTATCCCGATGGTTAGATCGCCGGAACTGCCAATCTCTCCCCTCGTGGGGGAGATTACTCGCACCCCCGCAGCCTTAATTCGTCTTGGCCGGAGGTGCCGTCATCTGGTCGCCCATTGCCTTGAGGTCGGCGTCCTCGCCTTCCTTCGACTTTTGCGGGACCTTGAACACCTGTCCCGGCCAGATGCGATCGGGATTGCGGATCTGATCCTGATTGGCGAGATAGATGGTCGAATAGCGCACGCCACGGCCATAGACGCGCCGTGAGATCCGCCACAGCGTATCGTTGCGGCGGATGATGACGGCGCTGTCGGCAGGTTCGAGCTTGGGCGCCACCGTCTCGGGCACGGCGGGCGTCGCCGCCGCCACCTCGGCGGGAGCCCCGGCTTCGGGGGCGGGCGTCGTGGCCGGAGCGGCGGCAACCACCGGCGCCTCGGCGGCCGGGGCGGCAGGCGTTTCGGCCGTTGTCGCCGGCGCGGCAGGGTCCGTCGCAGGCGCGGCCGGTGCTTCGGCCCCGGTTGCAGGCGCGGCCGGCTTTGGCGCGGCAGGCTTGGTTTCGGCCGGGGCGACGGCGGCGACCGACTCGCCCGGCTCGCGTTCGAACGGCACGGCGGCGCGGGCCACCACCTTCACCCCGTCGGCGTCGAGGCCGTCGACATGGATGGTGTAGCTGCCGACCGGAATGTCGCGCGTCGCCTCGACCAGGAAATGGCCGTCGGGCGAGGTCAGCGCGTCGCCGAGCAGGATGTCGTTGGCATAGGCGCGCACCTTGCGCCCAGGGTCGGCGATGCCGGCGACGAAGATCTTGTTGCCGTCGATCTCGACGGCCTCAACGACGATCTTGGGCTCGGCAACCGATGCGGCGGGTGCCGCTGCGGGCGCCGGCGCGGCTTCAACAGTGGCTGGCGCAGCCGGCGCTGGCGCTGCTGCAGCAGGCGTTTCAGGCGCCGGTGCTGGGGTCGCCGGCGCGGCTGCCTGGTCTCCGGTGGCGGGTGCTGCGGGCTTGGTGTCGGGCGCAGGGACGGTGAGCAGCTCGGACGGCTTGCCGGGCTCCTCGACCATGGCCAGCACCTGGCCGGCGGGATTTTGCGGGATCGAGACGACAGCGGTCTGCGCCGAGGCGGTCACGACGTCGCCGGTCGTCGAGCGCAGCGTGATCGTGTAGTCGCCGGGCTTCAGCGGATCGTCGAGGATGATGGCAAAGGCGCCATCGGCACCGGCGACCGTCGAGCCGAGGACCGTCGCACCGTTGAGGATCTCGACCTTGGAATTGGGCGCCGCGTTGCCGGCGACGACAATCGAGCCGTTGCCTTCGACGCGCACGACATCGAAGGTCGGGGCGATCGGCCCGGTAGCGGCGGGAGCCGCAGGCGCTGCGGCAGGCGCTGCGGCCGGCGCCGCCGGAGCAGCAGGGGCAGCGGGTGCCGTGGCGTCGGCAGCGGGCGCCGGTGCCGCTGGCAATCGGCCTTCGGTGCCCGCGTCGGCCGGTTTTGTTTCCGCCGGCTTGGTATCGGCCGGCGCAAGTGCAGCGATCTCGGCCGGCGGCGTGTGATTGAGATACGGATCGAGCGCGCCCGATACATAGGCGGTTCCTGCGGCCGCAACTGTCCCACCCGCCGCGAACAGAAACGCCTTCAAAGGATTAATTGCCATATTTCCCTACCCCTTAGCCACCTAACGCCGGTCTAGCCTGTTTTAGCGAGTCCGACAAGAAAAAGCCCGCCCGGGCTTGACCCCGTCTGCCGTCCCTATCACCAATCATCATATGAACACGATTCGATCCGTCTGCGTCTATTGCGGCTCGTCTCCGGGCCGCGATGAAACCTATGCCAAGGCCGGACATCTGCTCGGCCGCTCGCTCGCCAGATCCGGCCTGCGGCTGATCTATGGTGGCGGCACCAAGGGCATCATGGGCGCCGTCGCCGAGGGCGCGCTCAAGGCCGGTGGCAAGGTGACGGGCATCATTCCGCGCTTCCTGATCAACAGGGAAGCAACCGAAACCGCGCTTGACCGGCTCGACGAGCTCGTGATCACCGACAACATGCACGAGCGCAAGCACAGGATGTTCGAAAAATCCGACGCCTTTGTGGCGCTGCCGGGCGGCATCGGCACGGTCGAGGAGATCGTCGAGATCATGACCTGGGGCCAGCTCGGCCACCACCGCAAGCCGATCGTGTTCGCCAACATCAAGGGGTTCTGGGATCCGATGCTTTCGCTGCTCGACCACATGTCGGCCGAGGGCTTCATCCACACGGCGCAGCGGGTCAGGCCGCTGGTGGTCGAAGACCCCGAAGCAATCGTCGCCGCCATCATGGTGGCGGGATCGTCCGTCGACGCGCCGACCGAGGGAGTGCAGTCGGTGATAGACAAGATGTAATAGTAGAGTGAATAGTGAATAGTGAATAGTGAATAGTGAATAGTGAAGTGCAAGATCGCGCGAATCGGAACCTGTCTATCCACTACTGACTACCGACTATTCACTATTCACTATTCACTATTCACTATTCACTATTCACTATTCACTACTGCCTTCCTCAAATCCGCGATCACTGCCCGTTTGTCCCGCCGCCGCCAGGCGAGATGGATCGACACGGTGCGCTCGAACCAGGGCAAGTCGCGAAAGACGATCCCGGGCGGGGCTGCGCTTTGCAGGCTGGCCTGCACCGTCGCCAGGCCAAGCCCGGCGCTGACCAGGCCGAGCGAGGTCAGCGGATCGGCCGTTTCGTAGGCGATCTCAGGCATGAAGCCAGCCTTGGCGCAGGCGGCCAGGAACTGGCCGCGGTTGGTATCGTCGGGCTGGCGCACCACGGTGATCCAGGTGCGGCCGTCGAGATGATGCGCAAGGATGTCGACGACATCGGCAAGCGGATCGCTTTGCGGCATCGCCAACACAAGCGGCTCGCGCCTGACGAGCAACGAGGCAATGTCGGGATCATCATCGGCCGGCGGCGAATAGACGAGGCCGAGGTCGAGCGTGCGCCGGCGCAGCCCGTCCAACTGCGCGGCCGAGCGCTGGCTCATCAATCGCAGATGGAAGTCGGGCCGGTCGCGGCGGAACAGCCTGAGCATGCCGGCGACCAGCCCGGCATGCACCGCGCCCTCGACATAGCCGATGGCGAGACGGCCGGCAGCACCGCTCCCAAGATCGCGGCCAAGCTCCTCCAGGCGCCGCGCACTGGCCAGCAGCGCGCGGGCCTCGGCAAGGAAGGCCTGTCCCTCGGCATTGAGATGAACCCGCTGCTTTGCCCTTTCGAACAAGGCGACGCCCAGTTGCGCCTCGAGCTGCATGATCTGCCGGCTCAAGGGCGACTGCGAGATATGCAGCAGTTCGGCGGCCCGGCCGACATTGCCGGCCTCGGCCACAGCGACGAAATAACGGAGTTGGCGCAGCTCGAACATTTTTTCTCCTGAAGCTAGTCCTCTAAGGTCTGAATTTTAGCCTAATCAGTCTTGGACAGTCTGACCAGTGGCGGCGACACAGTTGCCACCCCAAACTGGAAACCACAGGAGACCGCCATGCAGTTCTTTGCCCTTCTCACCCGCAACACCGAGAAGTTCAGCGACGCCGATTTCGCCCCGCTGCTGCCCGGCGAAGCCGAGCAACGCCGCACGCTCTATGCCGAAGGTGCGGTGCGCCAGGTCTGGAACCGCGGCGATATTCCGGGCACCGGCATGATGTTGGAGGCCGGCAGCGATGCCGACGTGCGCGGCCATCTCGCCACCTTGCCGCTGGTCAAGGCCGGCATGATGGACATTGCCGCGGTCGTGCCGCTCAACCCCTATCCCGGGTTTGGGCCGAAGCGCTGAACGGCATCAAACCGCGCGGCCGGCGGCGCTCACCCGCCGTCGGCCGGCCCCTCCCCACGCTGTGACCAGCTGTCAAGAAACCGTCACACGAATTCGGCTTCGCCCGTGCTAGGAATTTCGCAGCCTGCCCGTGCGGGCTATCTTGGAAACCTGCATTTGGCGAAGCGACCATGAACATCGCCCTCAACCCGGAAGGCAGCGATCTGTCTCCCTACCTACCCGACGAGCACGGGCTATTCTTCCTCTATCATTTCACCGCCGATGGCGTGCGAACGAAGGATATCGCTGAAGCGCACTGGACATGGCGCAGCTACCAGCTCTCCGAGATGCGCGCCCGCCATGAGATCGCCTCCGAGCAGGCCTTGCCGGCCCCCGTGCGCGAGGCCTTCCTGACCGCCAGCCATGGCTGCCACATCGACCTCGAGGACGACTGGCTCTATGGCGACTTGCCGGATCTGCGCCACGACTATTCGGCGGAGGCGCGCGGCCTTGGCCATTTCCGTTTCGCCCTCAACGAAACGATTCTGATCGGCGCCCGCAAGCAGCCGCTTCAGTCGGTCGATACCATCCGCAAGGCGGTGGAGAACGGCACGCGAAAATTCCGCTCGCCCGCCGAACTGATCGAGGCGGTCATGGGCCAGTCGCTGGACGGCATGGCTGCGGAACTGGGCGGCCTCTCCGAGACGCTCGACGGCATCGAGGACCGCATCGTGTGCGACGCATGGCACAGCGAGCGGCAGGCGCTGGTCGATGCGCGACGGCAGCTGGTGGTAATCCACCGGCAGATGGCGACGCTGACCAGCCTGTTCAGGCATCTCGACCATTCGCACCGCAACGATCTGCCCGACCCGATCAACGACATGGCCGCACGGCTTTCGCACCGGGCGCACACGCTCTATCACGACGGGGAACAGTTGCAGGCCCGCACCCGGCTGCTGCAGGACGAACTGATGGCCAAGCTGACGATGCAGTCGAACCAGCTGCTCTACATACTGTCCGTCATGACAGCGGTGCTTCTGCCGATGACCATCATTTCGGACCTGTTCGGCATGAATGTCGGCGGCCTGCCACTGGTCGACACGCCGATGGGGTTCTGGGTTGTGACCGCGGTGGCGCTGTTTGTCGCCGCCGCCGTCTATCTCTTCGTCAGGCGGCTTGGGCGGATGTAGCGCACCGTCCTGCTACGCCGTCGCCCGCAGATCCCTTGTGATGGTGCCGGCGGCGCGAACTTCCGCCTCATGGTCGGGCTCGCGCCATGTCTCGGCAAGGCCTGCTTCAGACCATTCACGCATCGCCGGCAGGTCGAGCAATCGCGCCGGATAGTCTGCGGCCGCGCCCTCGAAAGACAGGCCGTAGGACTGCGTCCTAAACGCCACCGGGGCAAAGAAGGCATCGACAGCGGTAAAATGATCGCCGGCCAGGAACGGCCCGCCGAAGCGGGCAAGGCCGTCATTCCAGAGGTCGCCGAGGCGGAAGAGATCGTGCTTCAGCGCATCGGACATCGCAAACGGCTCGATGCGCAGGCCGCAACTCATCGGGCATAGGTTGCGCAGCGCGGTAAAGCTCGAATGCATCTCGGCGGCGGCCGAGCGCGCCCAGGCCCGCGCCTTGGCTTCGACCGGCCAGACGCCGTGGTGGCGCTCGGCGAGATACTCGACGATGGCCAGCGAATCCCAGACCGCCCAACCCTCGTCGACCAGGCACGGCACCCGGCCGCTGGGTGAGAACGGTCGGTAAAGCTCCCAGCTTGATCCGGTCGGGAATGGCGTCAGCCGTTCCTCGAACGGGATGTCGAGGGCGCGCATCAGCACCCACGGCCGCAGCGACCATGACGAATAGTTCTTGTTGGCTATGTGCAGCACATACATCGGAAACCCCTTGCCCCTACCGAGCCGCCGGTGCCGCCGGCCGGATCTCGCGGCCGCGGAACATCGACCAGCTATACATCGCCAGCGCCGTCCAGATCAGGCCGAATGCAATAGCCTGAGTGTTGCCGAAAGGCTCGCCGAAAACCAGCACGGCGATCAGGAACACCATGGTCGGCGCGATGTACTGCATAATGCCGATGGTAGAGAGGCGGAGCAGCCTGGCGCCGAAGGCGAACAGCAGCAGCGGCACCGCCGTCACCGGGCCGCAGCCGATGAGCAGCGCCGTGTCGTTGGCGGTGCTGGAGACGAAATGGTCCTGCCCGGTGGCGATCAGGTAGGCGATGTAACAAAGCGCCGGCACCGAAAGCAGCAGCACTTCGAGCAGAAAGCCCTGGCTCGGGCCGATCGGCAGCGTCTTGCGGAAGAAGCCGTAGGCGGCGAAGGAAAAGGCCAGCGCCAACGACACCCAGGGCAGCTTGCCGCCCTCGATGGTCAGCACCGTGACGGCGACCGCGGCCAGCACCACCGCCGCGATCTGCAGCCGGTCCAGCCGCTCGCCCAGCAGCACCGCGCCGACCACGACCACCACCAGCGGGTTGATGTAGTAGCCGAGCGCGGTCTCGACGGTGCGGTCGACGGCGATCGCCCAGACATAGATGCCCCAGTTGACCGAGATCAGCGTCGCCGTAAGCGCCGCCATGGCGATGCTGCGCGGCGAGCGGATCGCCGCCTTGAAATCGGCGGTGCGACCGGCCCAGACCAGCACGGCGGCGGCGATCGGCACCGACCAGACGATACGGTGGGCGATGACTTCGATGAGGGGCAGATGCGCGACCGCCTTCATGTAGAAGGGCAGCATCCCCCACAGGAGATAGGCACCCAACGCCAGCAGAAAGCCGCGGCGGGCCTTGGCGTCTTCGTCGAGGTGAGTTGTTTCGATTGCCATGGCCCAACGCTATGGCCCAGCAGCCTGCCCAAGACCATCGCAAATTACTGATGGATCAATGGACTTTCGCTGATGGTTCAAGTGGCCACGGTAGTTCCACTACTTCGGTTTGGGAGAAGGCGGCACCACATATGGGAACCTCTCCTCCTTGATCAATCGATCAGGCGGAGGTGGGGGAGGTGGAGGTGGCGGCGACTTGGGAGT